>WLHF01000059.1 GCA_009702835.1 Actinomycetota bacterium | reverse complement strand
GCAAGATCGCTCTCAGTCAAGGGGCCAACATAACCAAGAACATGTGCACCGTTTACACCAGCTACTCCTGGATAGTTTCTAATTGCAATCGGCTGAGCATCTACTCCAGGAAATTGATCTGAGCGCTCAACGATTTGTAGTGCAATATCAGGATCTGCCTCTTTAGTAATTGGTATTGGTTGATACCTTGAGCCCGTCCAACAACCGGCCTTTTGCCCCTTTGGTAGTTCGCCGCACAAACGTGTGTTGCGATAAACATCGGCATACTGCAGTTTTAATAGTTTGCTGAGCCGCTGCAGAACTTCAACGCCTTTATCAGGCTGCTTATCGATAGCGATTCGATCAATAGTGATTGCAAGTCCTACTTTATTAAGGGCTAAGGGCACACCAGATGAGTCCACGATTAATCCGCGGATAGCAGGTGATACGACATCACGACTTTGAATACTTAGCGCCGCATCGCGGTACTTTGGGCCTGCAGCGATTTGTAGATAAAACAAGCGGCCAAAGAGTGCGACGATAAGTGAGACTATTAAAATCTGTACGACAAGTAAGTTAAGGCGCGAGCGTTGGTTCATATCGCTGACCGAGTATTAAAGACAAATGCATGAAGTCGTGAAAATAGAGGTAAGAGGATTGGCGTTACAACTAAGCTCCAGATTGATATTCCAAAGAGAGTAATTAGAATCTGTCCAAAGCTACCGGTCTGAACCCCGAGTAAAGCACCAGTAACGACGTATGCGATTTCAGTGAAGAAGACTGCGCTGGTTGCAAAAAAGGTTAAACCCAGAGGATTACCTGACAAACTCTCATTTCCAGAGCCCAGATATGAGACCGCATAACAGGCAGCAATCATCAGTAAAGTCCATTGACCAATTGGGCCACTTGAACTCGGTGAAAGATCCATTAACAACCCTGCAGTGAAGCCCCCTATTGCTGCGATCTCCTGTGAGCTCAGAACTGCCCAGATGAGAGTAAAAATAAGCAGCAGCGAGAAGCCACCACCTGCCAATCGAAATTGATCCACTGCAGCTTCTTGCACTACGAAAATCATAATAAATATTGGAATAGTGATAGATAACTGGCGTGTAATCATCTGTAATTAATTCGTCGAAGTCGGTGATGGTGTTATATAAATTGTGACGGTTGGGACTGGAGTTGGCTGTGGCTTCACCGGTACAAGTGCATCACCAGGATTACTCACCGGGGCTCCAACAACGACAGCAACTACGCCTAGCGTAGAAAAGTTTGTGTATAAATGAACTACTGCGCTTTGGGCTATTGCACCAGCTGAGTTATCGACTGCAGTTACATAGCCCACGGGCACACCTGGTACAAAGGGTCTATTAGCAACGCTTCCTCGCGATAGCAAAATATCGCCGACCTTAACACTGGTTAAGTTATCTATTAACTGCAGGCTGGCAGAGCGATTGCCACGGCCTGAAAGTATGCCTATCTGCTGGCTACCAGCGATTCGGATACCGATTCGAAATGAAGGATCTGTGGCCAAAGAGATCAAAGCTGTATTGAGATAGACATCTTTAACTACTCCGGCAATGCCAAACTCTGAAAGGACAGTCATGTTCTTTTTAATTCCAGCATTTGACCCAGTATCGATTGTTATTGTCTGTGCAAAAGATTGACTTGATCCCTGACTAATAACGCGGGCGTTAACTACTTTAAATCCAGCAGTACCAGCTAAATCTAAAATGCTCTTTAACTGACCTAACTGTCCATCGGCATTTTTTCGATTTGCTAACTGTGCCTTTAATGAATTGTTAGCAGCGCGCAGTTTTTCAATCTGATTGCGAGTTCGCCCTAAGTGAGTGATCTCTGAAAAGAAATTTTTGAATGGTGTGAGTACCACGTTTCCGGCACGCTGGAAGGGCGAGAGAATCGTCTGCGTGCCTTGACGTGCACCTTCGAGTATGCCAACACCACGCAGATCAAGAGTGATAAGAAAAAGTGCAGTTACGATAAGGGTGATTAAAAGCAGTCGGCTTCGACCTTGACTGCCCTTACGCATCTCTTGAAGGCCCTATCGACGAGGTTCGGAGATTAAGACCTTCTCTAAGGCTTCAAACTCTTCGATGCACTTACCAGAGCCTTCAACAACTGCATCGAGTGGACGCTCTGCAACGTGAATTGGCATTCCAGTCTCTTTGCGAAGACGCTCATCAAGGCCCTTCAATAATGCCCCGCCACCAGTTAAAACAATTCCGCGATCCATAAGATCAGATGCAAGTTCTGGTGGAGTCTTATCGAGCGTGCTCTTTACCGCATTAATGATTGCATTAACTGGCTCTTCAATCGCTTTGCGAATTTCGGCAGCTGATACAACGATTGTCTTTGGCAAACCAGTTGCTAAGTCACGGCCGCGGATTTCAGCGTCATTTTCACCGGCTAATGGATAAGCCGATCCAATTGCCATTTTGATCTCTTCAGCGGTGCGCTCTCCCAAAAGTAGCGAGAATTCACGCTTAACCCAATTAATAATCGATTGATCAAGTTCGTCACCGCCAACACGGATTGATAACGAGCAAACGATTCCGCCGAGAGAGATAACTGCAACCTCTGTTGTACCGCCACCGATATCTACGACCATGTTTCCAGTTGGTTCGTGAATTGGAAGTCCGGCACCAATAGCAGCTGCCATTGGCTCTTCAATAATATAAACCTTACGAGCACCAGCTGCATATGCGGCATCTTTTACAGCGCGCTGCTCAACACCTGTGATACCAGATGGAACACAAACGACGATACGAGGCTTAGCTAAATAGCGACGACGGTGAACTTTTTGGATGAAGTAGCGCAACATGCGCTCGGTAGTTTCAAAGTCGGCGATTACGCCATCTTTAAGGGGACGGATTGCAACGATATTTCCAGGAGTACGGCCAATCATTTTCTTAGCTTCAAGACCAACGGCTAAAATTCCACCGGTATCTTGGTTGACGGCAACAACTGATGGCTCGTTCAAGACAATCCCACGTCCGCGCACATAGACAAGCGTGTTTGCTGTGCCTAAATCAACGGCCATATCACGGCCGATAAACGACATTCTGTTTTGTACGCTCATATCTTTTATGCTCCTTGATTATTTGGGGAAGAAAATTTCAATCTCGCGCACAGCAGATTCAGGTGAATCCGATCCGTGCACAATATTCTGCACAACTTTGGTGCCTTGATCTCGTGCTAAGTCTCCACGAATTGTGCCAGGTGCGGCAAGGGTTGGATCTGTGACACCGGCAAGAGAACGGAAACCTTCAATAACTCGGTTGCCTGATGCGACGATAGCGACGATTGGGCCAGACATCATGAACTCAACTAATGGTTCATAAAATGCTTTACCAACATGTTCTGCGTAATGCTTTTCCAGTAGCGAACGATCTGCCTTTAGCATGCGCACAGCATCGATGGAATATCCCTTACTTTCAATGCGAGAGATAACATCGCCAACTAAGCCACGGGCGACGCCATCTGGCTTTACAAGGATCAGTGTTTTCTCTGTGCTCACTCGCCTAGTGTATTAGCCCTTTTGCGCTTGGGAAGCCAGATGGGCTGCGCGAGCGGCCTCGCCCTTTCGCCCCACGATAATGGCCGCAGCCCATAGCCCGATGAAAATCACCCCCATAATGAAAAAGGATGGGACGAAAAAGCCAAAGGCGATCATGAAAATCTGCAGCACCGAGCCGATATAAAAACCTGAACGTCGCTTGAGAAGTCCGGCCGTTAAGAATAAAAGTAGCGAGATAATTGAGCCGTAGATAATTCCAGCCGTTGACTGATCTTTGATCGCAAGCAGAATTGCAAATCCTAAAGTCAAAGACTCCATGACTAATACCGATGCACCAAGAGCTCTCATTGTGTGAACTTCTTTCGTAGATAGCTTCGCGCTTCACCAACAGTCACGACCGAACCAGTCATGATAATTCCAATTGTATCCTCACTTAAAGGACGAGTTGCATCGGTTACTGCGCGATCAATGGCGGATTCTAAATTACTGACTTCAAATACCCGATCATGGCCAAAAACGTTGGATGCAATCTTTTCTAACTCCCCTGAACTCATTGCGCGCGTCGATGAGCTCTGTGTAACAATGACATGGTCAGCGATTTGCTCGAGCTCCTGCAAGATTCCAGTGGCATCTTTATCCCCAAATACGCCTACAACTGCGATGATCTCATCGAAGTTAAACTCGTTAGTTAACGTCTCAGCGAGTGCCTTAGCACCATGAGGATTGTGGGCGGCATCTAAAATTATTGTGGGGTCGCGATGTACAACCTCACAGCGTCCAGGTGAAGTAACGGCGGCAAAACCGGCCCGTACTGCTTCAATATCCAATGGTTGATCACCAAAGAAAGCTTCAACGGCCACGAGTGCACTTGCAGCGTTAGCGGCCTGGTGCTTGCCGTGTAATGGCAGGAAAATATCGTCATAGGTATCGTGCAGACCAGTGATAGTGATCAACTGTCCCCCAACTGCAACTGCCCTTGATGCAACTGAGTATTCGATGCCTTCGCGCACGACATCGGCGCCGACTTCGGCCGCCTTACGAATCAACTCTTTTGCAGCCTCTGGCTCTTGCTGGGCCAACACGATGAATCCACCCTCTTTAATAATGCCCGCTTTTGTAGCCGCAATCTCATAAAGAGTGTGACCTAAGTACTCCATGTGATCAAAGCCAATTGGCATTAGGACCGATACATCGGCATCGACAACATTTGTTGCATCCCATTCCCCGCCCATGCCCACTTCAATGACAGCAACGTCTACGGGGTGTTCGGCAAATGCGACAAAACCAAGTGCTGTAACGGCCTCAAAGAAAGATATGGGATCATTGAACTTAGTATCAATGAGATCTAGATATGCAGCGATGTCGTTGTAAGCAAAGATTAAATCTTTTGGATCAATAGGCTCTCCATTTATTGCGATGCGCTCACGGTATGTCTCAAGATGAGGACTTGTAAAACGGCCAGTACGAAGGCCATGTGCAAATAAAAGTGAGTCAATCATGCGCGAAGTTGTGGTTTTGCCGTTAGTGCCACCGACATGAATCGTTGGATACGTTAATTGAGGCGAACCTAAAATATCAACAAGGGCTGCAATGCGCTCGGTTGTTGGTGCAATTCGAGTTTCTGGCCAGCGAGCAAGTAAGGCTTGCTCAATGGCATCTACACGCTCTTGATCATCGGGAGAGATAATCATGAGCTTGGAAGCTGTGATAACTGCGCAGTAATTCGTTGTATATCCACAGTTGTCTTTTCTAAACGCTCACGGATTTCAATGACTACTGAATCCGGTGCCTTCGCCATGAAGCCTTGATTATTTAGCTTAACTTCGGCTGTTTGCTTATCTTTCTGCGCGGTGGCTAAATCTTTTTCAAGACGTGTGCGCTCTGCTGCAACGTCGATTGAACCAGTTAAATCAAACTCAACTTTTACTGCACCAATTTGGCAGTGCGCGCTCGGTGTAATCTCCCCTAGTTCCAGGCGCAAAACAAAGGCCATTGCACTTGCGTATTCATTAATGTTTGCCGGAGCTATAAAACGGGCGGGGATTTTCTGTGATGTTTTGATGCCTTGATCATTACGGAATCTGCGGACATCGGTAATAATCTCTTGAAGCTCGACGATTAGTTTTTCTGCCTTCTTATCGATGTGATCTGGATGCGCAACTGGCCATTGGGCAATGACTAAAGACTCTCCCCCAGTCAGGGCAGTCCACATAGTTTCAGTAATAAAAGGCATGATCGGATGCATTAAGCGAAAGAGTTGATCTAATACAAAGCCCAAAACCCGTTTGGTGTCGGCGCAATCTCCCGATGAGAAGCTCTCCTTGGAGAGCTCTAAATACCAGTCGCATAAGTCATCCCAAGCAAAGTGATACATGAGCTCGCAGGCACGTGCGAACTCGTACTGCTCTAGAAGTGAATCGACCTCTGAAATAGTTTCCGATAAGCGGTTCAAGATCCATCTATCTATGGCGTTTAATGAAGAGAGATCAGGGAGAGCGCCCTCAACAGTTGCACCGTTCATCATTGCAAAGCGCGTTGCATTCCAGAGTTTTGTCGCAAAGTTACGTGAGCCACCGATCCAGTCTTCGGCTAGGGCTTGATCTTTACCAGGATTAGCTCCGCGTGCCAGCGTAAAGCGCAGGGCATCGGCCCCGTACTTATCCATAAACTCAATAGGATCAACGGTATTGCCCTTAGATTTCGACATCTTCTTGCCGAACTGATCTCGCACCAAACCATGGAGTGCGATTGTATGAAATGGCTGAACCCCATCCATTGCAAATAAACCAAACATCATCATGCGCGCAACCCAGAAGAACAAGATGTCATAGCCAGTTACTAAGACAGATGTTGGGTAGAACTTCTTTAAATCATCGGATTGTGTTGGCCAACCCAGAGTTGAAAATGGCCAAAGCGCCGATGAGAACCATGTATCTAAAACATCTGGATCCTGTGTGTAGCCAGCTGGTGCAACTTCACCTGGACCCACAACTACAACTTCATTGTTAGGGCCATACCAAACCGGAATACGATGTCCCCACCATAACTGACGTGAAATACACCAGTCATGCATGTTGTCGATCCAATCAAAATATCGCGGCGCTAACTCATCTGGTTCGATCTTTACGCGCCCATCGCGCACAGCATCTCCGGCAGCCTTTGCAAGGGGTCCGACTTTTACGAACCACTGCTTTGATAAACGTGGCTCAATAGTTATCTCACAGCGAGAACAGTGACCAACGGCGTGAATATATGGACGCTTTTCATCCACGATGCGACCTTCGGCGCGAAGAGCTTCAACAACGGCCTTGCGTGCCTCGAAGCGATCCATGCCATCAAAGCGAGTACCAGAGCCATCCATTACACCGTGTTCGTTCATGATAACAACGAATGGAACGTTATGGCGCATTGCCATTTCGAAGTCATTAGGATCATGAGCCGCTGTTACTTTTACCGCACCAGTACCAAAATCCATCTCAACCAACTCATCGGCAATGATTGGTATATAGCGATTAGCTAGTGGCAACAGAACCTGCTTGCCAATTAAAT
>WLHF01000058.1 GCA_009702835.1 Actinomycetota bacterium | reverse complement strand
TTATCTCTGAAGAAGTTAGTCTCAAGCCTGATCTAGCAGGACTTGAACTATAGGGCCGCGTTCGCAAGGTTGTTATCAGCAAGGATGAGACAACAATCGTTGAAGGAGCAGGCGATGATGCACTTATTAAGGGTCGCGTCGCACAGATTCGCTCAGAGATTGAAAAATCTGATTCAGATTATGATCGCGAGAAGTTGCAAGAGCGTCTTGCAAAGCTTGCCGGTGGCGTAGCTGTTATTAAGGCAGGGGCTGCAACTGAGGTAGAGCTCAAAGAGCGCAAGCACCGCATTGAAGATGCAGTACGTAATGCAAAGGCTGCAGTAGAAGAGGGAATCGTCGCCGGTGGCGGTGTTGCACTTCTACAAGCTGGCACAGCGGTATTTAAGAAGTTATCACTTGCTGGCGATGAGGCAACGGGCGCGAAGATTGTTGAATTCGCAATTGAAGCCCCACTTAAGCAGATCGCAATTAACGCAGGTCTTGAAGGCGGAGTAGTAGTAGAGAAAGTCCGTCACCTACCTTCAGGTCAGGGATTAAATGCTGCAACGGGAGAGTATGTAGACATGATTAAAGCTGGCATCATCGATCCAGCTAAGGTCACTCGCTCTGCACTCCAAAATGCGGCATCGATTGCAGCACTCTTCATTACAACTGAGGCAGTAATTGCAGATAAGCCAGAGAAGAATCCAGCACCAATGCCACAAGGTGGCGGAGACATGGACTTCTAAAGCCCTTTTCACCTAGTTAGGCAGAACGCCGCCCCCAATTAACATCGGGGCGGCGTTCTGCTTTATCCTTATCTCATGGCAAAGAAGTCGCTCCTTAAGAAAGTACCAAAGGGAAAGCAATCAACTGGAGAAAATCCATTTGATGCAACCGAGCTTGCCCGAAATGCCATCATCGATGAGATTCATGGGACATCGCAGATCGGAAAATTTGTTTCTGTTGAATTTGATGATGAAGATCGTGTGGCTACTTATTTATTTGAAGCAAAGCTTTCAGGTTATAAAGGCTGGCGCTGGTGTGTCACCGTTGCAAAGGTCGATGCCGATATCGCGCCAACGATATGTGATGTTGTAGTTCTTCCTGGCCCAGATGCATTAACTGCACCGGACTGGATTCCATATCGTGATCGGATTCAACCAGGGGATGTTGGCGTTGGCGATATTGTTCCAAGCTCACTCGATGACACACGTTTAGTCGCAGGTGAGCAGGCACTTCCACAGGATGAGGATTTAGATACTGCGATGGCGATTGAACTTGGTTTTGGTCGTGCCCGAGTAATGTCAATTGAAGGTCGCGATCAAGCGGCCAAGCGTTGGTATGACGGAGATCGTGGACCTAAATCTCCAATGGCAGAATCGGCACCGAAGCCTTGTCATTCATGTGGCTTTTTTATTCAGATTGCAGGCTCACTGCGCTCGACTTTTGGCGTGTGTGCCAATGCAATCTCGCCTGAAGATGCGCGCGTTGTATCGGTTGATCACGGCTGCGGAGCACATTCCGAAGCCACCTTCACTGCATCTGATGTTAAACTAAGTACCTGACCGCAGCCCGCGGCTATACCAGTAGATTAAAAACCTTAAGGAGTCATCCCCATGCCTACAGGCCGCGTTAAATGGTTTTCATTAGAAAAAGGCTTTGGCTTCATTGCAAATGATGAGGGCGAAGATGTTTATCTTGCTGCGTCATCACTTCCTGAAGGTGTATCGACGGTTAAGCCTGGAACAAAACTTGAATTTAGTGTCGCTGATAGTCGTAAAGGTCCACAAGCGATGTCGGTTCATATTATTGATGCACCACCATCTCTTGCAGAGGGCTCACGTGTTAATCCTGATGATTTAGCCGCGATGATTGAAGACACAATTAAAATTCTAGATCGTGTTGGAAATGGCCTTCGTCATGGCCGACATCCAGCAGGGCCTGAAGCCGAGCGTTTAGGCCGTGTTCTGCGCGGTATTGCCTCTCAACTAGAGGCTTAAATACCACTTCGTCGTGCGCGACGTATTGAGTATCGAATGCCTATTGCACCTAAGGCTGCACCAAAGGCACATGTCCAAATAATCTTTGCGTCGGCATTCATTGCCAGTGCAACAACTCCGGCAACAAGCCAGCAGATAGTCCCGATTGCTACTAGCGTTACCACTGATCGGATATTTGATTCCATGAGAGAAGAGTAATGCGGATCTCGATAAAAGAAGGCGGTAATTGGCGTTCATTTCGTCACCGTAATTACCGCATCCTTTTTCCAGCAAATACCGTTTCAAATATCGGTAGCTGGGCACAGCGCATCGCCCAAGATTGGCTCGTCTTAGAGCTGACCAATAATAATGGTACATATTTAGGGCTTGTCACTGCAGTTCAGTTTGCACCAGTTCTACTTTTCTCACTCCATGGTGGCGCCATGGCTGATCGAATCGATAAGCGCAAAGTATTGATTGCAACTAATGTCATTGGAGGCGCTGCATCTATTGGACTGGGTCTATTAGTGATCAGTGACGTAGTTCAGCTATGGCATGTATTTGTACTTGCGGGTGTGCTCGGTATTGCAACGGCGATAGATGCACCAGTTCGGCAGGCATTCACGAGTGAGCTGGTCGGTCACGATGATTTACCCAATGCCGTTAGTCTGAACTCTGCAAACTTTAATGGAGGTCGTCTCATTGGCCCAGCCGTCTCTGGTTTACTCATTGCCGCCTTCGGTACCGGGCCTTCATTTTTAATTAACGGAGCTTCATACTTCTTCGTCATTCTTGCCCTTCTGAGGATCGATGCAAAGAGGTTATTTCACCAGAATCAAGAGAAGAGTCTGGGCAATATTCGAGAGGGCATTGCTTATGCAAAGGCGCGTCCCGACATCTACGTTGTAATGATTATGGTCTTTGCCTTAGCAACATTTGGTCTTAACTTTCAGATATTTAATGCCCTCATGGCCACGCAAGAGTTCGGCCTGGGACCAGCAAGTTTTGGCCTCATGGGAACTTTTATCGCCATCGGCTCGCTAACAGGTGCCATTGGATCGGCCCGGCTTGAGCGCTTTAGAACCACACGCTTTGTAATCCTCGGAGGAATGCTATTTTCAATCTCCATCATGGTGCTCTCTGTGCTTCCTAATTACACAACATATATTGTGTGGTTGCCCATATGTGGTGTCACTGCGTTGACAACTTTGGTATCAGCTAATTCAATCGTTCAGACAAGTACCGATCAAGTGATACGTGGGCGCGTAATGGGCTTGTACCTACTTATCTTTATGGGTGGCACACCTTTTGGTTCGCCGTTGATTGGATTAGCAACTGATTACATCGGCATTAGACCGACGATTGCGCTGTGCGGAGGCATATCCCTTAGCGCATCCTTATTTGTATGGATTAAGTACCGAAATAAAGTGACTACGCCGGCCGATATCAGCGTAGCAACGGTATTAAAGAGCGCTAATAGCGCTCAAAATAATTAGACCAAAGAGCACAACTAAGGTGACCATTCTTCGCGTTTTATAATTCATCAATTATGCCTCAACCTGGTTAGAAGGTATGAACTTGACTATAACAAAGGAGATAGCAATTAAAACGGGGACCATGATGTATGCCCGCGAGATTCCAAAGTGATCGCCGAGAACGCCCAATAGAAATGGTGCGACAGCAATTGCAGTTCCGGCGGCAAGAGATGTTCGACCGATTGCAAGGTCTGGGCGCCCATCGCTAAAGGAAATCAGACGAATAGCTGCTAGTGCGAACTGTGTTGAGACGCCCAGGCCAATCGTGAATAGAGAAATTAAGCTGATGAGCATTGAGTGTGAGAACCAAAAGACAACAAAACCGAGAAATTGAGTAGAGGTAGCAACAAGAAATTGCCCGTCAAGGGTTAGTCGCCTTAATATGTTTGGACCATACCAACGTCCAACAATCATCCCGAAACCAATAGCTGCCACTGCAGTCGTTGAAATTGCCGCACTTGAACCTACGCGATCCTTAAGCAATGCTGCTGCCCAGAATGAAACGGCAAACTCGCTTGAAATACATGCAACGAAACCAAGCCATGAAATCCAGAAATTTCGGGAGAGCTTTCCACTCTGACGCCCATCCTCATCTGGAACGTGATCTTCGCTCTCTTTATCCCGACCTAAAACAAAGACTGCAATTGCGACGGGAATGGCGAGAAGTAAGCCCACGCGCCAAAGGCTTGGAAAGATAATAGCTATTGTGCCAATGAGGCCAGTACCGAGAACATACCCAATTGAAGAAACTCCATTTGCTTTAGGAATAGCTACTTTAGCGGCCTTGCCATAGTGGTGGGACATGGATGCCAGCATCGCGTTGATGACAATCGACGTACCAAAGCCCACCATCAACGTAGCTGGCAAAGTCAGAAACACGGGAGGAGAGATAACAAAGATAATCAAACCCGTACTAAAAATAGTTAGACCTATCCAGCTTGAACGGGTTCGGCCAAATCGATGAGTGAAATGGGGGAAGGCATAACCGGCCGCGATAGCTGCAACTCCCAGTGCTGTGCCATGGAGACCTGCAACAGTTAGCGATGTACCTTGGTCTGCACGAAGCAGTGATTGTGCTGGGCCAAAGCCACCAAGGTAGAAGTTAACAACGGCGGTTTGCGTGGCAACAATCCAAAAAAAACGGCCACGGTGAAATGTATTAGGCATCTATTAAAGCGCAGCTACAACGTGCTCGATACAGGCGGTGAGGGCTTCAACATCGCCTGGGTCAACGGCTGGGAACATTCCTATACGCAACTGGTTCTTACCTAACTTGCGATAAGGCTCGGTATCAACGATTCCATTAGCGCGCAACGCTGTTGCAATTTTTGTAGCATCAATCGAATCATCAAAGTTAATGGTGCCAACAACCTTAGATCGCATCGCAGGGTCTACAACAAAGGGAGTTGTGTACTCAGTTTTATCGGCCCACGAGTACAAGATGTCAGATGATTGGGCACTTCGGCCTGCAGCAAATGAAAGTCCTCCGCCGGCGTTCATCCATTCAATTTGCTCGGCTAGTAATATCAAAGTTGAAACGGCAGGGGTGTTATACGTCTGATCAAGGCGCGAGTTTTCAACTGCGATAGTTAAATCAAAGAAGGCTGGGATCCAACGACCGCTGGCCTTAATTGCCTCTACTCGGGCGATTGCAGCCGGACTCATGATGGCGATCCATAGCCCACCATCGGATGCAAATGATTTTTGAGGTGCAAAGTAGTAGGTATCAAACTCTTTCGGATCAACTAATAATCCACCAGCGGCACTCGTTGCATCTACTACGACGAGTGCACCATCTGTGCCTGCAGGGCGCAAAATTGGCATAGAAACACCAGTGCTTGTCTCATTGTGTGTCAATGCGTATACGTCGATTCCAGGCTCGGCCACCGAGAATGGATGCCTTCCCGGCTCGGATTTAATAACCGTTGGTTCGCCTAGAAATGGCGCTTCCTTGGCCGCCGATGCAAACTTGGAGGAGAACTCGCCAAAGACTAAGTGTTGTGATCGTTCCTGAATCAATCCCAGCGTTGCAATATCCCAAAAAGCGGTAGATCCTCCGTTACCGAGAATAACTTCATAGCCATCAGGCAGATTAAAGAGAGTATGCAGGCCATCGCGAACGCGCTTAACAACGTTCTTAACAGGCTTTTGGCGATGCGATGTACCGAGAATTAAATTTGCACCCGATGAGAGCGCAGTTAATGCCTGCGGGCGAATCTTTGATGGACCACAACCAAAGCGTCCATCGAGAGGTTTAATACTTGCCGGAATAATTATCTCTGCACTCATTGGGTGAGTTTAAGGGTAGTAGCGACCTATGACCCAATCAGCGCCAGTGTTAGCCCGCTCATAGCGCAATCGATCATGCAAACGTGAATATCTCCCCTGCCAGAATTCAATAGCAAGGGGAGTAACGCGATAACCACCCCAATGTGGAGGGCATGGAACAACACTTCCCTCAGGCCACTTTTCGGCCGCGCCTTGAAATCTCTGTTCTAACTCTTCACGTGATGCAAGGGGTGCTGATTGGTGACTGGCCCACGCACCGATTTGAGATGACCATGGACGTGTTGAAAAATAACTCTGCGACTCATCGCTACTTACTTTCTCAGCTAAACCAGTAATTGAAACCTGCCGTTCCATTGCATACCAAGGGAACAAAAGGCTGACCTGTGCATTCATGTCGATCGAGTGTGCTTTGCGTGATGAGTAATTAGTAAAGAATGTAAAGCCACCTTGCGATATATCTTTGAGCAAAACAGTGCGTGTTGTAATCGCTAAATCAGGATTGACTGTTGAGAGCACCATCGCATTTGCTTCAACGATAATTGGATTTTCATGGGCTTGGCCTAGCCACTCTGCAAATACCTTAAAAGGATCACTATCTAATTCGCCGATACCGTTCTGACCATATGAGCGGCGCATCGCCCTGATTTCATCGCGATTAAAACTCTTCTCACTCATAGATGTATCGAACCTCACTTTCACTCTGAGTGCATCCTCGCACTGGGATGGTCGTTAGCACCCCCTGCTTAGGTGCAGAATTAGCCCCTGCAGAGCGAAAAAAAGGAGCCAACCGTGTCAGAGGATTTCAAGCCTGGTCTTGAGGGTGTCATCGCCTTCGAATCTCAGATTGCAGAGCCAGATAAAGAGGGCAGCTCACTTCGCTACCGTGGTGTTGATATTGAAGATCTCGTTGGTCGAGTCTCATTTGGAAACGTGTGGGGACTTTTAGTCGATGACGAGTTCAACCCTGGCCTACCAAATGCTGAAAAATTTCCTTTGCCGGTTCACTCAGGTGATGTTCGTGTAGATGTTCAGGCCGCGATCTCGATGTTGGCACCAGCATGGGGATTTAAACCTCTATTAGATATCGATGAAGTTGAGACGCGTAGCAATCTCGCCCGCACATCTGTAATGGTGCTTTCTTACTTAGCTCAAGCTGCACGTGGAGTGAGCGCGCCACCAGTTCCAGAGTCTGAAATCGATAAGGCACATACAGTTGTAGAGCGCATGATGATCCGTTGGCGTGGAGAGCCAGATCCACTTCATGTCCGCGCAATCGATGCGTACTTCGTATCTGCCGCCGAACATGGAATGAATGCATCAACATTTACTGCGCGCGTTATTGCATCAACTGGTGCCGATGTTGCCGCTGC
>WLHF01000057.1 GCA_009702835.1 Actinomycetota bacterium | reverse complement strand
CCTTATCAATCTGCCATGGCGCCATGCCAAGCGAGCCAGCTAACTCAAAGGATTTAGTACCGCGATTGGCCCCCGATACCTTTGCTAAAGAGCGAAGTGATGATGCGATTGCACTCGTAATCATTACTGGATCAGTTCCCGTTTCAAGTGCACTGCGAAGTGCAATCAGCGCTACCGATAAATCTCCATCCAAGGTTGCATCGGCGACATCAAAGCCAGTTGTTTCAACACGACCTTGATGAAACTTATCGATCATTACCTCATCGATTACTCCAGCGGGCGCGTCGGCTGCAATCTGTGAAACGGCGGCTTGAAGTTCGCGCATATCACTTCCAAGAGCGCCAACTAATGCACTGACGGCGCCAGAGGTTGCTTTGCGTCCAATATCTAAAAAGAGCTCTTTAACAAAACCCTCTTTCTCGGCCTCTTTCTTTAATGGCTCACAGGAAATGATCTCTGGTTTAACTTTCTTAATCGCATCTAGTAAGGCTTTGCCTTTAACGCCACCTTTATGTACAAATACAACGGTCATCGTCTCATCGGGGCTCGTTAAATAGCGAGTGATCTCATCCTTATTTTCCTCTGGTAAATCTTGTAAATCCCGCAGAATAAGCGCGCGGCGCTCTGAAAATAAAGATGGTGCAAGTGCATCGGCGATATCGCCCACAATTGTTTCGGCGGCAAAGAGATTGGTAATCTCGCACTTGCTCTCTTTTAACTCGAGACTTAGTTTATTAATCGCACGATCTGAGAGAGCGCCCTCTGAGCCAAGGATGAGGTAGACGGCGTTCATATCGCTACCCCCATCGAAAGAGATTAAACCGGCCCTTACTTGTACGAACTGTAATCGTATGGGCCTTTGCAGTCATACTTATTGCTCCATTGATATCGGTTCGAACAACTTTAGCCCCCAAACGAGTCAGCGCTTCTATAGTTTGTGGCGCAGGATGTCCGTATGCATTCTTTGCGCCCACGCTTATTACCGCTACCTGCGGATCAAGGGCGGCCATAAGCCCCTCGTCCTGATATCTGGAGCCATGGTGTGAGAGCTTATAAATATCTACTCGATTGAAATCACCGATTAACTCATGTTGGGTAGGTGGCTCTAAATCTCCGGGTGCAAATAATGTGAAATCACTCGAGGTAATGAGCGTTGCGATACTGGAGTTATTTACGGCCGAGCCATCCCCTGGCATCGATGCAAATACATGGGTGCCACTTGGCGGCCATAGAACTTTGATTGTGAACTCTGCAACCTGTGCGGAAAATCCTCGCTGAGGTCGAAGGATATCGATGCCTCTCATAAGAGATTCAACGTGGGCGCTCTCCATTAATGGTTCGGAGTTAGTGCTGATCCATACCTGTGAAACTCTTCGATTTTTTATTGCACCACTTAATCCACCAACATGATCTGCGTGAAAGTGCGAAAGTATCATGAGCGGAATTTCATTAATACCCAGAGCCTTTAAACATCGATCCTCTAACAGTGGATCAGGGCCAACATCTAGAATAATTGCGCGGTGATTACCAAGGTTGATAACCATCGAATCACCCTGTCCAACATCGCAGTTTGCTACCTGCCAATCTCCTGCTGGCCAGCGTTGCAGCCAGGTCATCGCAAGAATTAAGACACATGCGATTACCGAGAGCGCTTTGATATATTTTTTAAAGAGCCAGAGTGTCACTGTGAAAATGGCAACGATAAGAAAACCGATGCTGCCCGTGCGCAGAGTTAAGACCGGAAACTGTGCCGCCCAGGTTGCAACAGCTGCGATGAAACCAGCGGGATATCTAATAAGCCAGATCAATACAGCACTGATCATCGGTGCAAAGGGTGAGATCAGCGCAGCGATAAAACCCAGAATCGTTATCGGGCCAACGGCTGGAGCCGCTAGTAAGTTAGCGATAACGCTGATGGGTGATAAATATCCTGAGAGTGAGACTAAAACTGGGGAGCAGAAAACTATTGCAGCGATAGGGGGTGCAAGGGCCTGTGCCAGTTTTTCTGGAATAAAGTGGGCGAGTTTTTCCACAACAAGGGGTGCAAACAAAAGCAGGCCGGCCGTTGCCATAACAGAGAGGGCAAAACCGGCATCACGTGCCTGCCATGGATCCCCTACAACAACGGCGGCGATTGCAAAACCTAGCGCTGGAAGTGAATCACGACCTCGATGTGTGCCCTGTGCAATTAAAAGCACTGCTGCCATTGCAGCTGCACGTAAAACCGAGGGCGATGGACGCACAAGGGCGATAAAACAAATTAATGCGATTGCCGTTGCACTCAAGCGCAGTTTGATTCGCGTAAAGAGAAACTGCATGCACCATAAGACAAAGCTAGAAACTATTGCAAAATTTGCTCCACTCACCGCAACTAAATGTGTTAAGCCCGAACGCTTCATTGCCGTTTTGAATTCAAGGCTTTGCTTTGAGGTATCACCGAGAACCATGCCAGGAATTAAGGCACCCGCATCGCCTTCACCCGATACATCGCGCAATCCATATCTAATCGCTGCCAATGCCTTAGCCCAGCGCGATGCTTGTGTTATGACAGCCACATCACCATCGATTAACACGAGTGCACCAACACGGCCCTCTTTGCTCTTTACCAATCGCGCAGTAGCACTGAAACTTTGCCCTGGCAAAAGTGTGAGCACGCTTTTCTTGGGAGTAATTACTCGAATCGGCATACGCATTTCATACGAACCAGCTGGCGAATCGACATAGATAGCCCGTGCCAGAAAACTGTAGTTACCAGTAGTCGTTTGATTGGGATCTGTTACAACTTGGGCGATTATCTCTACGGATTGACCGTATAACTTAGTGATCTGCGAATTGGCTAGAGAGGCCTCACGCAGCGACATCACCGCCGAACCAATCAGTAGCGCCGTGATAATTACCGTAAAGCGAAACTTGCGGCTAATTAATGAGAGAAATGTGAGCGCTAGAGCGGCAACACTGATTCGCCATGGCGCGCTAGCACTTTGGAGCAGTGCACCAAGCCAGATAGCTGCGCCAACTGCAATCGCCCGATAATCAGCTAAACGCGGAGTTTGCTTTTGATTATTGCGAATTTTGCTGTACCTATTCCGCTCACTTTTTGGAGATCCTCTACCGTTGCAAAGGGACCATTAACTTTTCGATACTCGATGATTCGCTTAGCAATCACTGGTCCAATGCCATCGAGTGAATCTAACTGCGCCGCTGTTGCGCGATTAACATTGATCGGGCCGCTATGTACCGTCTTGGATATGCGCTTTCCAGCGCTATTTATAATCGTTTCATCAACATAAATCTGTTCACCATCAGATAGAACACGGGCTAAATTAATCGTTGATAGATCAGCACCTGGCGCCGAATCCCCCGCGGCCTTAATCGCATCGATGACACGTGAGTTAGCTGCCAGCGTATAGACACCAGGCTTGGTAACGGCGCCAGTTACATCAACAAATATCTCTGGCGCAGCGATTTGCACTGCAACCACTGGTGGTGCAACAACTTCGTGGCTATTGCCACTGACGACGATAAGTGATGAGGAAACAATAATCAGTGTGCCAAGGATTAGTAAGGCGCGTTTTTGTATACGTGAATAGTGGAGTTCGTACCACCAGTTGCTAATGCGTTCAAAGGCTTGAGTTATGTTGGTCATGCACCTGATTCAAGCGTGCCAGCCGTACCTGCTCTTACTAACTAGGCTCTAACTGTTGATAACGATATTTACGATCTTAGGTGCGCGTGTAATAATTTTGGCCACAGTTACGCCTTTGAGCGCATCCACGATCCCCGGCAGGGCTAGTGCTTGGGCCTCGAGCTCTGCATCAGTAATAGTCGGGGCAACATCCAGGCGATCTTTAATCTTGCCGTTGATTTGAACCACTGCGGTAATCGCATCGGCTACTAAAAGCTTCGGATCAACTGCTGGCCAGCCGGCAAGTGCAACTGAAGGTTTATGGCCTAAGCGCTCCCACATCTCTTCGGCAGTAAATGGGGCGACCAGGGATAACATAATTGCAATGGCTTCAACGGCCTCGCGCACTGATGGATCGGCCGATCCTGGGCCTGAATCGATAGCTTTACGCGTTGCATTGACGAGCTCCATCACACGGGCAACTGCAACGTTAAAACGAAATGATTCAACGGCGAAATCGGCATCGTGTAAGGCTTTGTGTGTCGCTTTTCGAAGTGAGATATCACCGGTTGAGAAATCAATACCGGGTGCACTTGTCACATCACCTGATAGGCGCCAAGCACGCGATAAAAACTTAACCGATCCCGATGGCGAAACATCTGACCAATCAACATCATCTTCAGGAGGACCGGCAAAGACCATCGATAAGCGGATTGCATCTACGCCGTGGTGTTCTAGCTCATCCGATAAACGAACTAAATTTCCACGGCTCTTCGACATTGCAGAACCATCCATAACGACCATGCCTTGATTTAATAAACGTGTAAATGGCTCATTAAAATCGAGCATTCCAATGTCGTTTAAGACTTTAGTAAAGAAGCGGCTATATAAAAGGTGCAGGATTGCATGTGTTACACCACCTACATATTGATCAACCGGTAGCCATGTCTGTATATCCTGCTTTGAAAAAGGCTCGGAGTGATTAGTCGATGATGGATAGCGTAGGTAGTACCAAGAAGAGTCAACGAAAGTATCCATAGTGTCGGTATCGCGTTTAGCATCACCCGCACACTTGGGGCATTTCACATTGACCCAATCAGTTGCAGCACCTAGCGGAGAAGTTCCCTTAGGTTTTAAATCCAAACCTTCAGCATGTGGCAGAGTTAAAGGAAGTTGATCGGCAGGAACTGGTACTTCACCACATGTTGGGCAGTGAATAATTGGAATCGGTGTACCCCAATATCGCTGGCGTGAAACCAACCAGTCGCGCAGGCGATAGTTACGTGCAGCTTTGCCAAGACCATCTTTTTCAAGTTGAGCGTTAATCGCTGCGATTGCATCATTTTTGTTCATGCCATTGAGGGGACCAGAGTTAACTAATACGCCATCACCACCCGTTGCGACACCGCTGATATTCGGATCCTCTTCGCCCGTATCGACAACAACAACTACAGGTAGTTTCATAGCACGTGCGAAATCCAAGTCACGCTGATCATGTGCCGGCACGGCCATGATTGCGCCAGTACCGTAATCGGCCAAAACATAATCACTTGCCCAAATCGGCAATTTGGAACTATTGACTGGATTGATTGCAAAGCGATTTAAGAAAACTCCAGTCTTTGGTCGATCAGTTGCAAGGCGATCGATGTCACTATCTGCCTTAATCTTTTCAAGGTATGTTGCAAACTCACTTTCAACCCCTGAGCCATCTGCTAGTTCGGCCGCTAACTCACTATCGGCTGCAACGACCATAAAAGTTGCACCAAATAAAGTATCAGGACGTGTTGTGTACACAGTGACGGGTTCAGTACGGCCCTCAATAACAAATGAGACGTTGGCACCACTTGATCGACCGATCCAGTTGCGCTGCATCATCAAGACTTTTTCAGGCCATTTACCCTCAAGTTGTGCCATGTCATCTAATAATCGATCGGCGTAATCTGTAATCTTGAAATACCACTGATTTAACTTCTTCTTAGTAACTGCCGTATCGCATCGCTCACATTCACCTGCAACAACTTGTTCATTTGCTAAAACAGTCTGACAACTTGGACACCAGTTAACGGCTGAGTCCTTGCGATAGGCAAGCCCGCGCTCGTATAACTGCAAGAAGAGCCATTGATTCCATTTGTAATACTCTGGGTCACATGTATTAAAGACACGGTCCCAGTCAAATGAACATGCAAAACGGCGCATTGATGCTTTCTGCACTGCAATGTTTTCATAGGTCCAAATCTTTGGATCTTCATTGCGCTTGATTGCAGCATTTTCTGCTGGTAATCCAAATGCATCCCAAGCAATTGGATGCATGACGTTGAAACCTTTTTGAATCCAATAACGAGCAATCACATCACCAAGTGCGTAAGCCTCGGCATGTCCCATATGTAAATCGCCTGAAGGATAAGGAAACATATCCAAGACATATTTCTTTGGACGATTGTCATCGCTGCGGCCAGATTTAAATGGTTCTAGCTTGTCCCAAATGGGCAACCATTTCTCTTGGACATATTGAATGTCATAGGCCTCATGCATAACGAGAATTCTCCCATGACCAAAGGATTGAGATTTACCGAATCAGATTTAAATTGAGTGGAGCTGAGGGGACTTGAACCCCTGACCCCCTGCATGCCATGCAGGTGCGCTACCAGCTGCGCCACAGCCCCAATTTTTATTTGAACTTTAATTAGAGGGCAGACTTTATCTTAAAAGTTACGCCTCAGCCTCCAGAGATTCGTTGCCAAATACTGGCTCTGGAATGGATCCGGCATTGTGTTCAACCAGAGTCCAGCCAATTTTTGTGAAGGAGTTCGGTTCTAGGACAGACCAGGAAGCATTTGAAAGCCCACCAAGAGTCGCCCATTTATCAAATGGCATATCCAATATCGAACCAAGCAATGCACGCGATGTGCCGCCATGCGTTACAAAAATAATGGTTCCGGTTGCTTCAGCGATGCCGCGTTCAACAGCGTTACGTGCACGCTTTGCAACTTCCGATCTAGATTCTCCAATTTCACCGGCCTTAACATCTTCGCCAAACATCCACTGCTTGAACCGTTCGCCATCTTCTTCGCGATTTTGTTGACCAGTTTTGCCTTCCCAATTTCCACCATTGGTCTCGCGCAGATCTGGATCGATCTCTAATTTAATTCCCGTTAAATCAACTAAGGCTTGTGCGGTCTGCTTTGCTCTAATCAAATCGCTTGCAATAATCCGATTTGGATTCATTCCAGCCAAAACTTTTGCGGCATGTCCAACTTGGTATTGCCCAACTTTATTTAGCGGAATATCCGAATGTCCTTGATAGCGATTTTCTACGTTCCAGTCGGTCTGACCATGACGCCAGAGAACGATTCGAAGTTTAGATTTTTCGCCCATTTGAAATTACCTAGCTTCAGATACCAATAGTGGAATTCGTGGGCAATCATTCCAAAGGCGATCGAGCATGTAGTAATTACGAAGCTCTTGGCTTTGAATATGAACAACTAAATCTGAGTAATCAAGCAAAATCCATTGCCCCTTACCTTCGCGACGAATCGGCTTCTCGCCAATCGCAGCCAT
>WLHF01000056.1 GCA_009702835.1 Actinomycetota bacterium | reverse complement strand
TATCCATCATCACCACTCATTAAGTTGATCTCCAAGAAGTTAAATGATGCAAATGATCCATTTACTACTTTGGTTAAGAACTTCAAGTGGACTAATGATGATCAAAATGGAGTCGCCGCAGACCTTGAAAGCGGAATGACTGCAGCAGAGGCAGCACAGAAGTGGATCGATGCTCACGCCGATATCGTGAAGACATGGCTCGGCAAGTAAGACAAAAGTAAAGGCGGCGCCCTTACTTGGTGAGAAATCACTAAGTAAGGGCGTTGTTTTTTTAGTAGAGTGGGCCGTATGAGCGCGCAGTATGACTACATCATCGTCGGCGGAGGATCGGCCGGTAGCGCACTAGCTAATCGATTAAGTGAAGATCCAAAGAATAATGTTCTTGTTTTAGAGGCAGGTCGGCGAGATTACAAATGGGATGTCTTTATCCATATGCCCGCAGCCTTAGCTTTTCCTATTGGCAACAAGTTCTACGACTGGATGTATGAATCCGAGCCTGAGCCCCACATGAATAATCGCCGCATCTATCATGCGCGTGGAAAAGTATTGGGCGGCTCTTCATCGATTAACGGACAGATTTGGCAGCGAGGCAATCCTCTAGATTATGAGCGCTGGTCCAAGGATGCGGGCATGAGCAGTTGGGATTATGCACACTGCCTCCCATACTTTAAAAAGATGGAGAATGCTTTAGCCGATCAAAGCAATACTTTTCGCGGTAACAGTGGTCCCCTCAAATTAGAGCGCGGAGCAGTTAAGGGTCCACTCTTTGCCGCCTTCTTTGCAGCAACTGAGCAGGCTGGATATCCACGCACCGAAGATGTCAATGGCTATCGCCAAGAGGGCTTTGCCGCATTTGATCGAAATATTTACCGGGGGCGCCGCTTAAGTGCAGCGCGTGCCTATCTCTATCCCGTTATGAAGCGAAGTAACTTAACTATCAAGCTGCGCGCACATGTCACTAAGGTTTTATTTGAGGGCACAACTGCAACTGGTGTCGAAGTAATGATTAAGGGCAAGAAGCACACCTTTACATCGCGCGAGGTCATTTTGTGTGGGGGAGCCATCAATACTCCGCAGATCTTGCAGCTATCAGGTCTTGGTAATGAAAAAGATTTAACGCCACTAGGTATAAAGATGGTGCACCACCTACCAGGAGTTGGTGCCAACTTACAAGATCATCTTGAGGTATATGTCCAATACAAGTGCAAGTTGCCTGTAACACAACAGCCCATTACGCAGTTCTGGCGCCGTCCATTTATTGGGGCTGCATGGCTGTTCTTTCGCAAAGGCCCTGGCGCTACAAATCAATTTGAGGCAGGTGGCTTTACTCGTTCCAATAACGATGTTGCATATCCAAATTTAATGTTTCACTTCTTACCACTTGCCATTCGCTATGACGGAACGGGGGACACTCGCGGTCATGGCTATCAAGTTCACGTCGGCCCTATGTACTCTGATTCTCGCGGCTGGCTAAAGATTAAAAGCAGTGATCCCTTTGAAAAACCCGCCATACAGTTTAATTACTTATCAACTGATGAAGATCGACGCGAATGGGTTGAGGCGGTCAAAGTTGCTCGAAACATCTTGACCCAGCCCGCTATGAGTGATTACAACGCCGGGGAGTCATCTCCCGGTGCTGGAGTTTCAACCGATGCCGAGATTCTTGAATGGGTGCGAAAAGATGCTGAAACCGCGCTGCACCCATCGTGTACGGCCAAGATGGGCACTGATGCGATGTCAGTTGTTGATCCAACAACAATGAAAGTCCATGGTGTGCAGGGGCTACGCGTGTGTGATGCATCGGTCTTTCCCTATGTTACAAATGGAAATATCTACGCACCCGTCATGATGGTGGCTGAAAAAGCTGCCGATTTAATTTTAGGTAAGGCGCCGCTTCCAGCTGAGAACTTAGAGTTCTACCGCCATGCCAAGTGATGAGATAGCACCATCGGCAATTGCCAAAGTCAAGGTTCAAAAAAGTGATTCATCCACAGTAAGTTCAGACTCAGTCGTTGTTGAAGAGCCACTAGAAATTCGTATTAAGCGTGGCAGTACTGAAGAACAACTCGGTATCACGATGCGTACACCTGGAAATGATTTAGAGCTCGCTGCCGGTTTCTTATGGGGCGAAGGGTTTTTAAAGGATGCCAGTGAGTTATTGAGCGTTATCGTTTGTGGTGATAAAACACTCTCACCTCGCCAACGTGCCAATGTCGTTATCGCACACGTTGGCGAGAGTTCACAAGAATCGGTAAGAATCTTAGAGCGGCGCTTTACGATTACATCGGCCTGTGGCGTCTGCGGATCTACCAACATAAGTGACCTGCACAAGCGCGGTATTGCCAAAGTATCGCCAACAACTCATGACAACCAAGAACTTGCCCATATGGCATCACTCCTCGAAGGTCGCCAGCGCATCTTTGAAAAAACTGGTGGCCTTCATGCCGCCCTTTTAGTAAATCCTAAAGGCGAGCCAATCTGGGTGCGCGAGGATGTTGGCCGCCATAACGCCGTAGATAAAGTAATTGGTACAGCTCTTATGGATGGCGCAATTCCATTACATGATTGGACATTAGTTGTTTCGGGGCGAATCGGATATGAACTTATTCAAAAATCTATCTGTGCTGGCATCTCTGCAATCATCGGAGTGAGTGCGCCTACATCTCTTGCCATTGATTTAGCTAGCGAGTTCGGCTTAACTTTGCTTGCCTTTGCGCGAAATGGCGTGGCCAAACATTATCTGCCGAGTTAATAAACCTCCTTTATACTCACCACATGTCTTTTAAGCATCCACTTGATCCATTAAGCCATGCAGAGCAAGAGTTAATCGTTGCCCATGCCCGTAAGGCCTGGAATCTTGGGCCGCATCACATATTTGCAATGCTGCAGTTACAGGAGCCGACAAAGGCCGAGCTTGCATCGTCAGAGGCATTAGAGCGCAGTGCGCGCGTGACTATGTGGAATCGCAAGAGCGCGATAGTTACCGAGGGTGTAATTACGACATCGGGCGCAGTTTTGAGTTATCAAGAGATTCCAGGTGCTAAAGCGCCAGTAACTGTTATTGAGTCAGCGATTGCATTAAAAGTTGTGCGCTCCAATCAATCTGTCAAAGATGCGCTAGCGCGCAGAGGTATTACTGAAATTATGGATGTGCACATGGAGACCTGGCCCATCGGTGCTCAGATTCCAAAGCATCTAGATGATGGCCGGCGATTAATTTGGACTCCCATGTGGCACCGCCCAACGCCGGAGGCTAATTTTTACGCCCATCCAATTAATGGACTCCATGCAATCGTTGATCTAGATGCAGAAGAGTTAGTGGCCCTTGAGGATAATTCTGACGTTCCAATTCCACAAACACCTGGCCCGTACCGCGAATCACAATCCAAACCAACAGTAAAACTCAAAGAGCTCATGATTCACCAACCCGATGGCCCATCTTTTAGCATTGAAGGTTGGAAGATTAATTGGGAGCGTTGGTCTTTACGTATTGGCTTTGATCAGCGGGAGGGTCTTGTCATACATGATGTTAATTTCAATGATGAGGGTAATCTTCGTAAAATTGCTCATCGCCTATCTATTGCCGAACTCGTCATCCCTTACGGAGATCCCAGCCAGGGTGCCTACCGCAAGAACGCCTTTGATACTGGCGAATATGGACTCGGAAACTTCACTAACTCATTAACACTGGGCTGTGACTGTCTGGGCGAAATTCTCTACTTAGATGCCAGCGTTACCGATGGCGATGGACAGGTGCGCACCATTAAAAATGCAATCTGTGTGCATGAAGAAGACTTTGGAATCTTATGGAAGCACACCGATGTCGATGGTCATACCGAAGTACGCCGCGGCCGACGATTTGTGGTCTCATCGATTGTCACCGTAAATAACTATGAGTACGGCTACTTCTGGTACTTCTATCAAGATGGCTCCATTGAGTTTGAAGCTAAGTTAACTGGAATTGTTTTAACTCTGGCAGACACGCCTGGTGTGGATCATCCATCGGCGACCGAGTTAGAGCCGGGATTATGGGCGCCGTATCACCAACATATTTTATGTGCACGAATGGATCTCGATATTGATGGCACCGATAACAGCGTGGTTGAAGTTGAATCCTTTGCTCACCCAATCGGTGAAAAGAATCCTTACGGGGGAGCCTACGAAACGCGTGAGACTATTTTAGCCAGTGAGAAAAAGGCACAGCGATTAATTGATCCCATGAAGAGCCGCTTCTGGAAGATCATTAACCCTAATAAAAACAATCATGTAGGCCATAGCGTTGGCTATAAATTAATTCCGGGCCATACGACTTTTCCATTAGCACTTGAAGAGTCGGTCTTAGGCAAGCGTGCTGGCTTTATGTATAAGCACTTATGGGTAACTCCTAATAAAGATCAAGAGCGCTATCCTGCCGGTGATTATCCATTCCAACACGATGGTGGTGCAGGATTACCAGAGTGGAGCGCTGCAGATCGGCCAACCGAAAATACCGATGTAGTGATGTGGTACGTCTTTGGAACAAATCACATTCCGCGCACAGAGGATTGGCCAGTAATGCCAGTTGAACGTACAGGTTTTCATTTAAAGCCCAGCGGTTTCTTTCGACGTAGTCCAGCTATGGATGTTGTAGCTTCAGAGCCACTCGATCCTCAATGTCACTAATACGAGTTCGGGCATATGCAAAGGCGGCACACTTTGGCCCAACAGTTCTTATTACCAGTATTTCATTTGTGCTTGCTATGCGACTTTGGTGGGAGGGCCCTGCATATCTGATCGCCTTTACTGTATTTCTCGGTCAGTTGGTAATCGGTTGGAGCAATGATATTTATGATTACGGTGATGATCTAAAGCACGCACGGCTAAATAAACCTCTCGTTGCCGGCGAGATTACGGTAGAAGAGCTTCGTAAGGCTACATTTATTCTCTTACCAATAGCTGTAATCGCTAATGTGATTGGGCCACTAGGCGTTAAGGGCGGCTTGGTTTACTTGCTTGGTGTTGGATGTGGCATCGCATATAACTTCTACTTTAAATTCTCTCCTCTCTCACCGCTCCCATATGCCGTGGCATGTGCTGCGCTTCCAGCATCGATTTTCTATGCCACCAATCGAACTCCACCACTTTGGGTATTGGCCGCCGGTTCGATGCTTGGCGTTGCCTTTCATTTTCTTAACGTCATTAAGGATCTAGCCCACGATAGAGAGAGTGGTATCGGTGGTCTTCCTCAGCGCTTAGGCAAGGCAGGCTCATCGGTTATTGCCCTGGTTTTAATAGCTTTAACTGTAGTGCTCTTTCTCAATAGTCCAGTTAGCCAGGATTTAAGCTCAATAAAACTTTTAAAGTAGTTTTTACTTAATTAGTGTAGTTAACAACCGCAAGACACATTTCATCACGGGTACCTTCACCCCAAACAACGTAATTGGGAGAGATGTTTTTAAACTCTGGCAGCAACGCTCGAAGGCCAACATCAAATGTGCAGGTTACTTTCAATTTATCTCCGGGCATGGCAAGTATTGGATTTTTTAGCCAATCAGTTGTTTGATTATCGAAATCCCAAATTGGACGGTTCATGATGAGCGAGGCTTTGCTAGTGCTCGCCTCGGTATAGGTAACACTTATATTTTTACCTAGTTGGTGCATGTGTCCAGTAACTCCGTAAATCTTTATTGGAGAACGGATGGTCGTTGTGCACTCAGATACTGGACTAGGAATTGGGTTGAGTGCATTTTGGCCACAAATAAATGACAATCCACGGGCCTGAAGAGCTCCCTTATCGGATGTGCGATTAGCTAAATCAATTAAAGCCGCCTCTCGTGTGCACAGTGGTCCCGACTCTTGTGGCGAGCAGGCTAATTCGATAGGTGCGGTAATGAGAAGTGTTTTCAAACTAGTAACAGGACTAGTAGCAAGAGAGAGTGAGACCTTCATAGATGCCGAATTTTTACCTGTTGAATCTCCAGGCATGACATGAAAATGTGACTGCAAAATAAATTGATCTCCAGCAACAACCTTCATTCCAGTACCAGCTGGGTAGGCCTTAAAGTTTCCACCTGGTGCCCAAAAAGATACCCAACTAGATGGTGATGCCGCCGAAAATGCGCTAGCCCCAGGAATTCCAGTGTCACCAAAACACGACCATCCCGCCTCGCTACTCTCTTTATCAAGGGCCTGCGTGGTAGCAACGTTTGTAGCATCTACTTTGTAGAGAATTCCGTGATGTGAGACCTTTAAATTATCTGGCTCAATCAAAACCGATTGAAGAAAGACCTCTTTATCAAATTTTGGATCGAGAAGGAAACATCGATACTCATCACTGCCACCTTGTGGAGGGGTTGGAAGATATGAAGGGGTAGCAAGAATCAACTTACTTGCAGGTGATGCCAGCTCCTGAATAGGTGTGCCGCTTGCCTTGACGGCTTTTAAGGATTTTGCAACAGTTAATAGTTGGGCATATGTAATTCCACCGATTACCTGAACTTGAATCTCGGTGCGCTTTAAGCCTTTGGCTGCCTTATTAGTAAAGATTACATAGCCACCAACGCGCGCGATATCGGCGGTCGTGCATTTATTAGCTGCAGCCGGTTTAGTTGGGTCGCAGTAGACATATAACTTGGCTTTTACCCCATTTATTACAACGTCTCTGAGCTGCTTAGATAAACCTGGGTCTGAGCATTTAACCCCTGCGGCAGTCTCCATAATCTCTAGGTAGCGCTTAGTGCCACCGTACTTTGCATAGAGCCACGGCTCATTTGTATCACCACAGGAAATCAAATCAAAGCTTCTTGTTGTCAAACCTAGAGTTTTACTTGGCTTATAAACCGTGTATGTCAGAGAAGTTTGGGCATCGGCATATTTATCATTTGAGCCTAAGGCAGGCGTTGCAACTAGAGCGATCAATAGTGCGGGGATAATAACCGCAAAGGCTTTCTTCATGCCCGAATCCTAACAAATCTTATGAAATCAGTAGGATTGAGAGCCTCATGAGATCGAACACAGGATTAGTGAAAAGAGTTATCGCTCTCTTTAGCGAGCGGCAAACATGGGTCAGGCAGATCGCTGTTGCAGGTTTAGCCGGGGCTACGGCCTGGCTAGTCGGTGATTTCCTTGTGAATAATGGTGGCGTTGTCGCGGCAATTGTATGCACTTTATCTATTCGCATTTCTCTTCATAAATCACTGCGTGAGGGCTTTGGACAGATTGTTGGTACAGCTATTGGGGCAAGCGTTGCACTTACTGCGGTAACGCTCTTTAACTTTGGATTTGTATCAGT
>WLHF01000055.1 GCA_009702835.1 Actinomycetota bacterium | reverse complement strand
GAGGCCGCACCAAAGGCAATTCCATAAGCCCCAACCGTCAGAGACAGGCTCAGGGAGTCTCGTACTGTGATGGCTTCAACTCTGGACACGCGGACAGTCTGCCGTAGAAATCCGTAACGACCAAGGCGGCCATAGATAGGCTCGCGCAATGGCCGAAGAGATTATTTTCCGTGACGATGTAACTGTCGAGCTCGTCAAATCCAGTGCAAGTGATGCCGATGTCATCTGGGCGGCGCGAGTATCTACGGCTGGTGAACAATCACTCGATGAAATTGGTGAAGATCCATCTCGCTCTGCCGGCTTGATTAACTATTTAGCGCGTGAGCGACACGGTTCGCCCTTCGAGCACACATCGATGACTTTTTTTGTATCGGCTCCAATATTTGTATTCCGCGAATTCATGCGCCATCGCATCGCTTCATATAATGAAGAGAGTGGTCGTTATCGCGAATTAAAGCCGGTTTTCTATATCCCATCTAAATCTCGCAAATTACTACAAGTGGGCAAGACTGGCGCCTATACATTTGAAGATGGTACGAAAGAGCAGTTCGAGCTATCAGTAAAGGTAATGAAGGATGCATACATCGTTGCCTATGATAGTTATCAAAAAATGCTGGATGCCGGCATTGCACGCGAAGTTGCTCGTGTAGTTCTGCCCGTTGCAACTTACTCATCGATGTATGTATCAATGAATGCACGCGCGTTAATGAACTTTTTATCGTTACGTACAGCGCGCGAGGGCTCCCATTTTCCGAGTTATCCCCAGCGCGAAATTGAGATGGTAGCTGAGAAAATGGAGGCAGAATTCGCGAAATTAATGCCGCTCACTTACGCCGCCTTTGAAAAATCTGGACGCATCGCGCCGTAAAACAGGTAGAGTTAGGCGCATGAGCACGCCAGCGCCCTTTGGACGAATGTTGACCGCAATGGTCACCCCTTTTAATAAAGATGGAAGCATCGACTGGAATGGCGTAGAAAAGATTGCCGATCACTTAGTTAAAACCGGTCACGATGGAATCGTAGTCAATGGCACTACAGGTGAGGCGCCCACAACTAAATCCTCTGAAAAAGAGGAGATTATTAAAGTTGTAAAGAAAGTTGTCGGCTCCAGCATCAAAGTCCTATCGGGGGCTGGCGACAATGAGACCGATTACTCAGTCAATCAAGCCAAGCGCTCTGAGGTAGCTGGCGCTGACGGTATTTTGGTTGTGACTCCCTATTACAACAAACCGCCACAGGCAGGAATAAAGGCTCACTTTTTGGCGATGGCAAATGCAACGGGTCTACCAATGATGTTGTATGACATTCCAGGGCGCACTGGAGTTGAGATTGAGTCCGACACAATTGTTGAACTCTTTGAACATCCATCGATCGTTGCGCTCAAAGATGCTAAAGGAAACGTTGCGGCAACTTCGTGGGTAATCAAGCGCTGCGGAATTCCTGTTTACTCTGGTGATGATATTTTGAACTTGCCACTGCTATCGGTGGGCGCAGTGGGCTTTGTATCAGTCTGTGGCCATACTGTTGGTAGTGATTTAAAGGCGATGCTCAACGCTTGGTTTGATGGCAATAGCACGCGCGCTTTAGAGATTCACCAAAAACTATTACCTGTATTTACAGGTACCTTCCGCACACAGGGTGCAATCATGACCAAAGCGGCGCTAACGCTTATGGGTCTTCCCGGTGGCCATACACGTCTTCCATTAGTCGATGCAACCGATGCGCAGATTGCGCAGTTGCGCGAAGATCTTCGCGCCGGTGGCGTTGCCCTATAAATAATGAATCATCCACATCCAGAGTTAGGCCTACCTCCCGCTTTAGTTAATGGGGGATTGCGCATTGTCGCTCTCGGGGGCCTAGCTGAAATCGGTCGCAATATGACCGTCTTTGAAAGCAAAGGTAAGTTATTAATCGTCGACTGCGGCGTTTTATTTCCTGAAGATACACAGCCAGGCATCGATTTAATCCTGCCTGATTTTTCATATATACGTGATCGACTAGATGATGTCGTTGGGCTGTTTTTAACGCATGGACATGAGGATCACATTGGTGCGGTGCCATATCTGCTTCGTGAACGTGGCGATATCGCTATTTATGGATCGGCGCTGACTCTGGCACTCATTACTGCAAAGTTAAAAGAGCATCGAATCACCCCACTAACGCGCGAAGTTAAAGAGGGTGGACATGAGGATGTTGGTCCGTTCGAACTAGAGTTTGTTGCAGTTAATCACTCAATTCCAGATGCACTTGCCGTAGTTATTAATACCGATGCTGGACGAATTCTGCACACAGGTGATTTTAAGATGGATCAACTTCCATTAGATGGCCGCATTACTGATCTGCGCACCTTTGCACGCCTGGGCGAAGAGGGTGTCGATATCTTTATGGTCGATTCTACAAATGCCGATGTTCCTGGTTTTACACCATCAGAGCGCGAAATCATGCCAGCTCTTAACCGTGTAATCGCATCGACAAAGCGTCGAGTAATCGTTGCCTCGTTTTCATCGCACGTGCACCGAGTTCAACAAGTGATAGATATTGCCGCAACGCATGGACGCAAAGTTGTCTTTATCGGACGTTCTATGGTTCGTAATATGAAGATTGCACATGATATGGGCTACTTAACTGTGCCAGATGGTGTCCTAATCGATGTTAAAGAGCTTGATTCTTTTGATGACAATGTAGTTCTTATCTGCACGGGCTCACAGGGTGAGCCCATGGCAGCCCTTGCCCGTATGGCCAATGGTGATCACCAGATCCGAGTCGGTGATGGGGACACAGTTATTTTGGCATCATCACTGATACCAGGAAATGAAAACTCAGTCTTTAGAATTATTAATGAGCTCACACGCTTTGGTGCAAAAGTTGTCCATAAAGCCAATGCAATGGTTCATGTCTCTGGCCATGCCGCAGCTGGAGAGCTTTTGTACTGTTACAACATCGTAAAACCTAAGTATGTAATGCCAGTCCATGGTGAATGGCGACACTTAAAGGCAAATGCTGAGCTTGCCATACAAGCCGGTATGCCACGATCTAACGCATTGATAATTGAAAACGGAGTTGTCGTCGACTTGGTAGATCACGAAGCCTCAGTAGTCGGTTCAGTCCCATGTGGTTTTGTGTATGTCGATGGGCAGAGCATCGGAGATATCACTGAGACATCACTCAAAGATCGACGCATCTTGGGCGAAGAGGGATTTATATCTGTCATTGTCGTTATTGATTCACAGAGTGGAAAAATAGTTGCAGGCCCAGATATTCACGCGCGTGGATTTAACGAAGATATGGCGCTCTTTGATGATGTTAAGTTAAAGATCGAAAAAGCACTAGCTGCTGCAGTCGTTGATGGAATAAATGGAACACATCAGTTATCGCAGATTGTGCGCAAAACAGTTGGTGGTTGGGTCGGTGGAGAGCACCGCAGAAAGCCGATGATCATCCCAGTTGTTATTGAGGTCTAATCGCGGCGAGCCTAGCCAGATGAAAATTACACAGCCTTTAAGATTGCTCGTGTGGCCAAGCGTAAGAAAAACCAATCCAAGACCGGTGCAGTAGGCGGTGCGATCGGTCGTGGGGTAGCGGCAATCTGGCGCTTCATCGCTAAAACTCTTGGCAGTACGGTTCGCGCTCTAGCCCGTGGAGCCCGTGATTTAGATCCGGCACATCAACGCGATGGGATCGCATTTCTTATATTAATCCTGGCTCTTCTTGCAACTGCCGGTACATGGTTTCACGCCGACAATATTGTTAGTCGCGCCGTTTATTCATTTATGTTTGGCGGCTTTGGTCGTATTGGTTTTGCAGCACCAGTTGTTCTAATTTACTTTGCCTTTAAGTTATTTAGAACTCCAGAGGATAAAAAAGCGATTGGCCGAATCATCGTCGGCACAATTGCCTTGCTTTTATCATCGACAGGCCTGTCACATCTACTCAATGGATCAATTGGCACCGGTGCTACCGCAATGCGACATGGTGGCGGTTGGATCGGCTACGGCGTCACAACACCACTTGTGGCTGCAATGACCTCAGTTCTTACCTATCCAGTTTTAGCAATTCTCTTTATCTTTGGTCTCTTGGTGGTAACTGCAACACCGGTTAGAGATCTCTTTGCCCGTATCGGCATTACATCGACATGGTTATGGTCAAAGCGCCCCGAACGTCGTATTAAAGAAGAGGCCTTTGAAGTAAGCGATACACCGCCATTTGAGACACCCATTGTTTCAGCCTGGAACGAACCACCGCCGGAAGAGGAAGAGCTCGATGAAGAGTCCTTTGATGAAGAGTTCACTGTTCCGATACCCATTTCACCAATAGTTACACCTTCTAATAAGCGACCAGAGCAGCTACTACTGAGCGCTGATTCAACCTATGAGCTACCTCCACCTGATTTATTGCGAAGTGGCCCAGCTGCAAAGGCCAAAAGTAAAGCCAATGAGGCAGTTGTCGCAGCCCTCACAGAGGTCTTTCTCCAGTTTGAAATAGATGCTCAGGTAACGGGTTTTATGCGCGGTCCGACTGTGACGCGCTATGAAGTTGAGCTAGGAAGTGCCGTAAAAGTTGAGCGCATCACGGCCCTTGCTAAAAATATTTCTTATGCCGTTGCAAGCGGAGATGTTCGAATTCTCTCTCCTATCCCAGGAAAATCAGCTGTTGGTATTGAGATTCCAAATGCCGATCGGGAAATCGTTGCTCTGGGTGATGTATTGCGCTCATCGGTTGCCGGTCAAGATCATCACCCTATGCTGGTCGCCCTTGGTAAAGATGTAGAGGGTAATTTTATCTGCGCCAACTTAGCCAAGATGCCGCACTTATTAGTTGCAGGTGCAACGGGTGCAGGCAAATCATCGATGATCAATGCGATGATCATCTCAATTCTCTCCAGATCTACACCCGATGATGTGCGCTTAGTCTTAATTGATCCCAAGCGAGTAGAGCTAACGGCCTATGAGGGTATTCCGCATCTGATTACTCCGATTATTACTAACCCGAAAAAGGCCGCCGATGCCCTTACCTGGGTAGTGCGTGAGATGGATCTGCGCTATGAGGATCTCTCTACATTTGGATTTAGACATATCGATGATTTCAACAAAGCTGTCAGAGCGGGAAAGGTAGTTGTACCCGAAGGCAGTGATCGCACGGTTGAGCCATATCCATATCTGCTAGTAATTATCGATGAGCTTGCAGATTTAATGATCGTGGCAGCAAAAGAGGTTGAAGAGTCGGTAGTCCGTATTACCCAGTTAGCCCGCTCAGCTGGTATCCACTTAGTACTTGCAACCCAACGCCCATCAGTAGATGTAGTCACAGGATTGATTAAGGCAAATGTTCCATCGCGTCTCTCTTTTGCAACTAGCTCATTAGCCGATAGCCGAGTTATTTTAGATACACCTGGTGCTGAAAAACTAGTGGGCCAAGGCGATGCCCTCTTTATTCCGATGGGTGCAAGTCGCGCCGTACGCATACAAGGTGCCTATGTTTCAGAGCGCGAGATAGAGGCCGTTGTAGGCCACGTTAAGAAACAGTTGAAGCCAAGGTATCGAGATGATGTGACCGCACCCATGAGCCATCCTAAGATGGTCGATAAAGAGATCGGTGATGATTTAGATATTCTCTGTCAGGCCGTTGAGCTAGTTGTCGGCACACAGTTTGGATCTACATCGATGCTCCAACGAAAACTGCGAATCGGTTTTGCAAAGGCAGGTCGCTTAATGGATCTGATGGAGTCACGCGGAATCGTTGGTCCATCGGAGGGCTCTAAGGCGCGCACCGTCATGGTCAAACCCGATGAACTCGATTCGGTGCTGGCAACCCTTCGCAACTACTGATCTGGGTTGTTACCCCAGTCAATTAATCTAAATTTCACCCATAATTCTCATACCTGCCCCTATCGCCCCTAGGCACTCATTCTCTAGAATTAACTGTTAAACCCGCAGTTTTAGACTCTTAGGAATTTCATCATGACACTTGGTTCATTGATAGCTAAGGCGCGCAAGGATGCCGGCTGCTCTATCGACGAACTCGCTGAAGCCACAAACCTTCGGGCGACACTACTTCGCGAGATAGAAAAAGATGATTTCTCTCATTGCGGTGGAAATACATATGCAAGGGGACATGTCCACAATATTGCAAAGGCGCTCAAAGCCGATGAAAGAGAGCTTGTGCGTATCTTCGATGAGGAGCAGGGTACTGAAAAACGTACCATCCGCGATTTATTAGTTGAAAACTCTGTGATGCGAAGCCCAGATCAAAAACGAAAAATATCTCGTAAGGCTTTGCTTGTAATCTCAGTTGCATCTCTTGGTATCGCCGGTATCGCCCAGATCGTTATCTCTAAAGTTTCAAGCATCGATAGTGCGGTACCAATCGTTAGCGCATCACCAACGCCAACAGATGCCCCTATTGCAAATGTGTCGCCATTGGCTCAACCCACTGCGCAGAGTTCATTTTCAACTGGTACTGGAGTCAGCGTAATTGTGAGTGCGGTGCGAGCTAAGAGCTGGTTATTTGTCACAGATGCATCTGGGCGAACACTCTTTAGTGGACAGATCTCTACGGGTTCATCCCTGAGTTTTACTGCCGATACTCGTTTAGATCTTAAAGTTGGCAATGCTGGGGGAGTCGATCTGCAAGTAAATGGAAAGAAAATCGCATCAATCGGTGTAGATGGCGCTGTAGTTAGCGTGTCGTACGGAGTTGATTCATAACCCGCTACGATTTGCCAAATGAAGCGCACCGTTGCCGTTGTCACTCTAGGGTGCTCACGAAATGAAGTTGACTCTGAAGAGCTGGCTGGCCGATTGGCCGCCGATGGATGGACCTTAGTCGATGATGTCGAAGCGGCCGAAGTTGCATTAGTAAATACATGTGGTTTTATTGAATCGGCTAAGAAAGACTCTATCGATGCCTTATTAGAGGCAAATTCGCTCAAAGGTCATGGCACAACACGCGCAGTTGTTGCAGTTGGATGTATGGCAGAGCGCTATGGACAAGAGCTAGCAAGCGCCCTTCCAGAGGCCGATGCGATTCTAGGCTTTGATGATTACAAAGATATCTCTGCTCGCCTTCAATCAATCGTTGCCGGAAATAAACATGTTCCCCATATTCCACGCGATCGCAGGGCGCTTTTGCCGATCGCCCCAGCCGATCGCGCCGATACTCGGGGCAGCGAAGAGTTCACACGCAAGCGTTTAGGAAGCGCCCCATGGGCCCCACTTAAAATCGCCTCGGGCTGTGATCGTCGCTGCTCATTTTGTGCAATCCCATATTTTCGTGGCGCTTTTGTCTCTCGTCGCCCACACGAGATTATGGATGAGGCACGTTGGCTAGTTGCCAATGGAGTCAGCGAACTGTTTTTAGTAAGTGAGAACACCACATCTTTTGGAAAAGAT
>WLHF01000054.1 GCA_009702835.1 Actinomycetota bacterium | reverse complement strand
CTAAGCGCTCGATTACATACTGCGGTGATAGCGAACCATCTTTAGGAACGTCATAACCCAATGGATAGGAGGCTTTGAGTGAGTTCACCTGACGAAGCCATGCCGTTAAATCTGGACGGTTCTTGGCAAGTGCGGCCTTCAACGCTGGAATCAGAGCTGTAATCGTATGTTTTAAATCTCCAATGACTGCAACGTCGGCAAAGCGGTTTTTACCAATTTCAGCTGGATCAACATCGGCGTGAATAACCTTGGCATTGACTGCAAATGTAGAGAGTTTTCCAGTAACACGATCATCAAAGCGCGCACCTAAAGTAATGAGTAAGTCGGCTTTTTGAAGTGCTGTAACAGCAGCTACCGTGCCATGCATTCCGGGCATACCAAGGTGCAGTGGATGACTATCTGGAAAAGCGCCTCGCGCCATTAGCGTTGTAACAACTGGTGCGCCAAGTAGTTGTGCAAGTTCTAGGAGTTCACGCGATACATCTGCTTTTATTGCACCTCCACCAACATAAAAAACCGGCTTGCTGGACTGTGTGATCAAATCAGCGGCATCGGTAATGCTTTGAGCATCGGGAGCGCTCTTTGGCTGATAGCCCTTTAACGAAACAGATGTTGGATATTTAAAATCCGTCATCTTCTGCAGCGCATCTTTTGCGATATCAACTAGAACTGGACCAGGACGCCCAGAGCTTGCGATATGGAAAGCCTCGGCAACCGCGCGCGGAATATCGGAAGGATCTGTAATTAAATAACTGTGTTTAGCAAATGGCATCGTGATTCCACGTATATCTGCCTCTTGAAAGGCATCGGTACCAATTGCAAGTGATGGAACTTGCCCGGTAATCGCCACGACTGGAACAGAGTCCATTGCAGCGTCCGCTAATGGTGTTACAAGATTTGTCGCACCTGGTCCAGATGTTGCGATGCATACGCCAACGCGACCAGTTACTTGGGCATAACCAGTTGCGGCATGGCCAGCGCCCTGTTCGTGGCGCACAAGAATATGACGAATTGAGCTAGAGAAGAGTGGGTCATAAACCGGCAAAACTGCACCGCCAGGGATTCCAAACATCACATCGACGCCAGCGGCCTCTAGTGATGCCACTAGTGAACTAGCTCCGTTCATCTGACTCATTTCCATCTCCTTTCGTACTCTTGATGCGGTGATTAAACGAAAAAACCCCCAGATTAACTGAGGGTAGCGCGCGATCGAACTGCTAGATCACGCGCTTTTAAATCACCACTGAATTCATTGTAAACATGTCCCTATTGTCCAACAGCTTGTGAATTGAGTCAAGGCGTGAGATGGACATCTCACAATCTGAACAGATCTAGTCGCAGACTGCGCCCTTTGATGCCGAGCCCACCAGTTTGGAGTATTTATGCAGGACTCCCCGGCTGTATTTATGGGTAAGTGGCCTCCAACCAACTCTGCGAGCTGCCAGTTCGGCCTCACCGACGAGCAGATCCATTGTGCGATTGGTGATATCGATTCGCACAATGTCGCCATCTTTAACAAATGCGATAGGGCCACCATCGACGGCTTCGGGTGCAACGTGACCAACACATAAGCCAGTTGATCCACCTGAAAAACGTCCATCGGTCAAAAGTAGAGTTGACCTACCAAGACCGGCGCCTTTAATTGCACCGGTAATCATTAACATCTCTCGCATACCAGGTCCGCCCTTAGGACCTTCGTAGCGAATAACAACAACATCACCGGCTTGAATTGTTCCATTTTCTAGTGCATCCATCGCAGCTTGTTCGCGCTCAAAGACTCGTGCAGGTCCTTCAAATGATGTAATTCCAACTCCAGCTGTTTTACATACCGCGCCATCTGGTGCAAGGGAGCCGCCTAAAATCGTGATTCCAATATCGGTTGATAGCGGCTTTGATGATGCACGCAAGATTTCACCATCTGGATCTGGTGGATTAATCTCGGCTAAATTCTCAGCCATTGTCTTGCCAGTCACAGTTAATACATCTCCGTGCAACATTTTGGCATCTAATAAAGCTTTTAGAACTACTGGAACTCCCCCAATTTTATCCATATCACTCATGACAAAGCGGCCAAAGGGTTTTAAGTCTCCCAACAATGGAACTTTAGAACCAATGCGATGAAAATCATTGAGCTCTAAGTCAACATCGGCCTCGTGTGCAATTGCCAGTAAATGCAGAACCGCATTCGTTGAACCGCCAAGTGCCATCAAAATTGTGATTGCATTTTCAAATGCTGGCTTCGTTAAAATATCGCGCGTTGTTATTCCAGCTCGAATTAATTCGACAACGGCTGCTCCAGATTTAACGGCAAAGGCATCGCGCCGGCGATCAACTGCAGGTGGCGCCGCCGATCCTGGCAGTGATAAACCAATAGCTTCACCAATACTTGCCATGGTGTTAGCTGTATACATTCCACCACATGCACCTTCACCGGGGCATATTGCGCGCTCAATTTGATCAACGCGCTCCTGTGTTATTAATCCTCGTGCACATGCCCCAACTGCTTCAAAGGCATCAATGATCGTGACATCTTTTCCATCGACTTGTCCTGGCAAAGTTGAACCTGCATACACAAAAACACTTGCAACATCTATACGTGCTGCCGCCATCATCATTCCTGGAAGTGATTTATCACAACCCGCAAACGTCACCATTCCATCAAAGCGCTCAGCCTGCATAACTGTTTCAACTGAATCTGCAATAACTTCGCGTGAAACCAGCGAGAAGTGCATACCTTCGTGACCCATAGAGATTCCATCAGAGACTGAGATTGTTCCAAACTGCATCGGAAATCCGCCGGCATCGATTACGCCTTGTTTAGATGCTTTGGCTAAACGATCTAACGATAAATTACATGGAGTGATTTCATTCCAGGATGATGCGATTCCAATCTGAGGTTTAACCCAATCTTCATCTCCCATTCCAACTGCACGTAACATTCCACGTGCAGGTGCGCGCTCCATTCCATCGGTAACTAATCCAGAGCGTGGCTTCATCGTAGACATAGTGGTTATTCTAACTACTCGCCCTGGCCTAAATGGCTTAATAGAAGTGTGCGAACACGTGCAGCATCTGCTTGGCCCTTTGTCTCTTTCATGACCGCGCCGATGAGTGCGCCAGCTGCCGGTAAATGCCCATTACGAATCTTCTCGGCAGTCTCTGGCTGCTCGGCGCAGACCTTTTCAATGGCTGCCATGAGTGCACCGTCATCGTTAACGACTTTTATTCCTCGGGCAGCAATTACTGCCGCTGGCTTTCCTTCGCCTGCAATAACACCTTCGATAACTTGGCGAGCTAACTTATCGGTGAGCTCTCCTGTATTAACTAGTGCCACGATTTCGGCAACATCACTTGGTGTAATCGTTAAATCTGCGATCGCAACATCTTTATCGTTTGCAATTCGTGAGATCTCACCTAGCCACCAACTACGGGCCTTAGTTGGATCTGCACCTAAATTAACCGTTGCCTCGACGATATTTAAAACATCGGCGTTTATCATCGCCGCCATCTCCTTATCGGGCACAGCCCAGGCCTCTTGCAGACGTTTACGATGAATCGATGGTCGCTCAGGTAGGCCTGCACGAAGAGTTTCAATCCACGTCGCATCTGGTGCAACTGGAATTAAATCTGGCTCTGGGAAATATCGGTAATCCTCGGCCTGCTCTTTAGAACGGCCCGATCGAGTAAGACCTGAATCCTCTTGGAAGTGACGTGTCTCTTGAACAACGCGCTCTCCTTTATTTAATAACTCTGCATGGCGAATCATCTCTCCACGAATCGCGCGCTCAACAGAGCGCAGTGAGTTAACGTTTTTGGTCTCACTACGAGTACCAAGAGTTTCGGCACCGATTAATCGAAGTGAGACGTTAGCATCGCAGCGAAGTGAGCCCTGTTCCATCTTTACATCGCTGACACCAAGAGAGCGCAAAATATCTCGAAGTTCGGCAACGTATGCCTTTGCTACCTCGGGTGCGTATTTTCCAGTGCCTGGAACAATTTTTGTAACGATTTCAACTAATGGAATCCCTGCACGGTTGTAATCGAGAAGGGAGTATTCAGCGCCATGGATACGTCCAGTTGCACCGCCAACGTGCAAAGACTTTCCAGTGTCTTCTTCCATATGGACACGTTCGACTTCGATACGAAAAACCATTGGGCCTTCATCGGTCTCGATCTCTACATCAACATAGCCATTAACGCAGATTGGCTCGTCATACTGTGAAATCTGAAAGTTTTTCGGCATATCGGGATAGAAATAGTTTTTACGGGCAAAGCGACTAAATGGGGCGATAGAACAGTTGAGTGCAAGGCCGATTTTGATAGTTGATTCAATCGCCTTTTCATTAACTGTTGGCAAAGCGCCTGGTAGAGCTAAACAGACCGGACAGGTTTGGGTATTAGGTTCTCCACCAAATACTGTGGTGCAGCCACAAAACATCTTGGACTTAGTATTGAGTTCGACGTGGACTTCAAGACCAAGTACTGGCTCGTACTTGGCGATTACATCATCGTATGTAAGCGCCATTTATTTGCCTGCCAATGCTGGAGCCTGTGAAAGCAATGGTGCGCCCCATTTAGTGAGCAGAGCTGCTTCAAGTGCTGCTCCAACTAAGTACATGCGCTGATCTTGCATAGCTGGTGCCATGATCTGAAAACCAACTGGCAGGCCATCCTCTGGTGCTAAGCCTGAAGGCAAAGACATTCCGCCAATTCCAGCCATGTTGACCGGAATCGTTGCGATGTCATTTAAATACATTGCGATTGGATCATTGGATTTTTCACCAATTTTAAAGGCAGTAGTTGGACATGTAGGAGAGACCATTACATCGCACTTTTCAAAGGCTTTATTAAAGTCTTGAGTAATAAGCGTGCGAACTTTTTGCGCACTGCCGTAATAAGCATCGTAATAACCAGAGGAGAGAGCATAAGTGCCAAGGATTATGCGACGCTTGACTTCACGGCCAAAGCCAACTTCGCGTGTTAAATTCATGACCGACTCTGCCGATGCACCATTGACATCTCCAATGCGCAGGCCATAACGCATCGCATCAAAGCGAGCTAGGTTTGATGAGCACTCAGATGGCGCAATTAAATAATAGGCGGCAAGTGCGTACTCAAAGTTAGGGGCCGATACTTCTATAATTTCAGCCCCAGCAGCAGCTAGTAGTTCAAGGGACTCTTCAAAACGAGTACGCACACCACTTTGATAACCATCGCCATTGAGCTCTTTAACAACGCCGATCTTCATTCCTTTAACATCGCCAGACTTTGCCGCCTTAACTACTTGCGGCACAGGTGCATTAATACTCGTTGAATCTTTAGGGTCATGCCCAGCAATCGCCTCATGTAAGAGCGCAGCGTCTAAAACAGTGCGCGCGCATGGTCCTGCTTGATCTAGGGATGACGAAAATGCGATCAGACCAAAGCGTGAGACTCCACCGTAGGTCGGCTTTACGCCAACAGTTCCGGTAACGGCAGCGGGTTGGCGAATCGATCCACCGGTATCAGTTCCGATTGCAAGCGGTGCTTCAAATGCTGCAAGTGCCGCAGATGATCCACCCCCTGAACCACCTGGGATACGTGTTAAATCCCAAGGGTTATGAGTTGGACCATAGGCAGAGTTTTCAGTTGAGGAGCCCATTGCAAACTCATCCATATTTGTCTTACCCAAAATAACAATGTCATTCTTCTTTAAATTTACAACAACAGTTGAGTCATAAGGTGGACGCCACCCTTCTAGAATCTTTGACCCTGCCGTTGTTGGAACACCCTTTTGAGTCATTACATCTTTTAATGCAAGTGGAACTCCGGCAAGGGGTGAAAGTTTTTCACCCGCTGCACGCTTTGCATCAACGGCGGCGGCTTGTGCAAGTGCGCCTTGGCTATCAACAAAGAGAAATGCATGCACATCAGTATCTACCGATGCAATGCGATCAAGGTGTGCCTGAGTTAATGCAACTGAGCTCGTCTGACCACTTGCAATCTGTGCCGCCATGTCGACTGCGCTAAGGCGGATCACTCTTCACCTAAAATCTGCGGAACTCTAAAACGAGACTCTTCCTGGGCAGGTGCACCAGATAGCGCCTCGCCGCTTGTGAGTGATGGAATAACTACATCGGGGCGAAAAACATTGCGAAGTGGCAGTGGATGTGAGGTTGGTTCAACATCGGCTCCAGCGACTTCTTGCACTCGGGCAACGGCATCGAGAATGACCGTAAATTCGCTGGAAAGGCTGATGAGCTCGGCCTCACTCATCTCAATGCGAGCAAGGCGTGCAAGATTTGCAACATCATCACGCGAAAGGCTGCTCATGGGAGTGGAGTCTAATTAATCCGCACACTAACTGCGAATCTGTCCGTTTCCTGTAACTATCCACGTGGTTGTCGTCATCGCCTCTAATCCCATCGGACCACGGGCATGGAGCTTCTGATTTGAAATCCCAATTTCAGCGCCAAAGCCCATCTGCTCGCCATCAGTAAAGCGCGTTGATGTATTGACCATCACGGCAGCACAGTCGCTCAGGGCGATAAAGCGTGCAGCGATCTCCTTGTTCTCAGTCACGATCGCTTCGGTGTGCTGGGTACCGTATGTGGCGATGTGTTCTGATGCGCCATCTACTGAATCAACGATCGCAACATTCATCTCTAAATCTCCGTACTCCGTACACCAATTCTCCTCGGTGGCCGCACTCATTGGAATTGCTCCGGCAAGTTCTAGAGCACGTAAATCCCCATGAAGTACCACACCCGCATCATGTAGCGCCTTTAAAGCTATAGGTAGAAATCCTTGCGCAATATTCTTATGAACTAATAACGTCTCGGCTGCATTACACACACTTGGACGCTGAACCTTCGAGTTGATAACGATTGGCAGAGCCTTTGATAAATCGGCAAACTCATCGACATAGACGTGACATACGCCTGCACCTGTTTCAATGGTAGGAACGGTGGATTCATCAACAACCATACGGATAAGGGATGCACTACCGCGCGGAATTACTAGATCCACTTTTCCACGCGCATGCAGTAATGCCTTTACAGTTTCGCGATCATCAGAGGGCACCAGTTGAATAACATCAGGTGATATCACTGTTTTTACTAAGGCATCGCGCATGACCGAAACTAAGATCTGATTACTATCTGCGGCACTGGATGATCCACGCAAGAGGGCGGCATTTCCAGACATCAATAAAATAACAGCGGCATCTACGGTGACATTAGGACGGGCCTCGTAGACCATTCCTATAACACCAAATGGAACACTCACCTGTTTAAGTTCGATTCCATTAGGCAATACTGACTCGCGCAGTATCTTGCCGAGTGGATCAGCAAGGTCGGCGACTTGTCGTGCGCCATTGGCAATACCTGCCACGCGCTCTGTGTTCAATAATAAGCGATCTAATAATGATGAGTTGAGCTCTGCGATACGTCCACGCGCCATATCTTTTTCATTTGCAGCGATGATTTCTGCGCTACGAGCATCAATTGCATCAGCGATAGCCAATAATGCCGCCCTGCGCTGGGCTGCGGAGGCAATAGTTAATGTGCGCGCTGCTCTGCGTGCAGTATCGGCTAAATGCCCAACTAACTCTTGTGAACTCATTTAAATCAACACCAAATCATCGCGATGTACTAACTCGCGCTCGTACTCCGGTCCAAGGGCTTG
>WLHF01000053.1 GCA_009702835.1 Actinomycetota bacterium | reverse complement strand
TATGCAGGCAATCCATTAGTAAATGCTCTCTGTGTTGGCGTAATGAAACATAGTGATATTAAGTTGGCAAAGGCGGCAGGGGCCGGCAACTTAGTTGTCCTGTTCGGTGCTAAAACTGGTGGCGATGGTATTGGTGGAGTATCAGTACTAGCCTCTGAAACATTCGGTGCTGGAGGATCCGCTAAACGTCCGAGTGTTCAAGTCGGTGATCCATTCGTAGAAAAGATTCTCATCGAGTGCTCACTTGAAATCTTCGCCGAAGATTTAGTTGTCGGTATTCAAGATCTTGGTGGGGCAGGATTATCGTGTGCAACAAGTGAGCTAGCCTCAGGTGGTTCAGGGGGCATGAAAGTAGCCCTGGATAAGGTTCCGCTGCGCGATCCTTCGCTATCTCCTGAAGAGATTTTGATGTCAGAGTCACAAGAGCGTATGTGCGCAATAGTTGAACCCCACAAGCTTCCACGCTTTTTAGAGATCTGCAAAAAGTGGGATGTCACAGTCACAGCTATTGGCGAAGTCACCGATGGAGATCGCTTAGAGATTACATGGAATGGTGAAGTAATCGTTAATGTTCCACCGCGCACGGTTGCGCATGAAGGTCCGGTTTACAACCGCCCAATGGCACAACCCTCATATATTAATGAAGTTAATTCACAAAAAGTAAATGTTCCCATCCCAACAACCTCCAGCGAGATTAAAGCTGCTGTATTAAAACTAGCTGCTGCTCCTAATTTGGCAGATAAATCTTGGGTGACATCACAGTATGACAAGTACGTGCAGGGGAATACGATTCAATCCCAGCCCGATGATTCTGGAATGGTGCGCATCGATGAAAACACACATTTAGGTGTTGCAATCTCTACCGATGCCAATGCAAACTGGTCTTACTTAAATCCCTATCAAGGTGCCAAATTAGCATTGGCTGAGGCGGCACGAAATATTGCGACGGCAGGTGCGCGCCCATTAGCTGTCACGAACTGTCTTAACTTTGGTTCACCGGAGGATCCTGGTGTGATGTGGCAGTTTGCCGAATCAGTGCGCGGTCTAGCCGATGGATGTTTAGAAATGGGTCTTCCAGTTACTGGTGGCAACGTCTCTTTCTATAATCAAACTGGGGCAGTTGCTATCTTGCCAACTCCAGTAATCGGAGTATTGGGTGTTATCCAAGATGTCCGCACACGTACGCCGATGAGCTTTAAGGTGGCTGAATTAGATCTCTATCTTCTCGGAGACACATACGAAGATTTAGCGGGTAGTGAGTGGGCCTTCTTGCATGGAGAGCGCGTTGGTCAATCTCCGACCGCTGATTTAGCCCGTGAAATGCGCCTTATCGAGCTACTTCTGGCAGGACATGAGGCGAAGCTCTTTATCGCCGCGCACGATTTAAGTCAGGGTGGATTATCAGCTGGATTAACTGAGATGGTTCTGCGTCACTCAGTTGGAGCCGATATTACATTGGAAAATGTAGGAGTTGCACTACTGAGCGAGTCACCTGGGCGAGTTCTTGTAGCGATAAATCAGAGTAAGAGTGATGTGCTCAGCACACTCTCAAAAAACTTTGCAATCACGCTCACTAAGATTGGTAAAACAGGTGGAGACTCCTTAACGATTAATGACTGCGTAATTAAATTAGATGAGCTTCGTACTGCACATACTTCTACTTTTCCAGAGTTATTCGGGTGATGTTATGAGAGATCAGCAGATTCTAGAAGATGTTAAGCAGACGTTGGAGCTGCTGACAACTAAGGCACCGGGACGTGCGATTGAAGTCCGTGTTCCACCCTATGCCGCCGTGCAGTGTGGTGATGGTCCAACACATACACGCGGTACTCCTGCAAATGTTATTGAGATGGATGCACACACCTGGTTAGCCCTAGCTAACGGTGAGATCTTGTGGGCAGATGCGCTGCATAGCGGCGCGATACGTGCTTCAGGCGTACGTGCAGATTTAAGTCAGTACCTACCGCTTAGGATTACCGCATGAGCCGGCGCCCCGATGGACTGCTAAATCACAACATCTTGGATGCCGATAAAGGCCCACAGGATGCCTGCGGAGTATTTGGCGTATGGGCACCGGGCGAAGAAGTCGCAAAGCTCGCCTTTTATGGTCTGTATGCACTCCAACACCGTGGTCAAGAGTCTGCCGGAATTGCGACAAGTGATGGCAAGCGAATTCTTGTCTATAAAGATATGGGTCTTGTCTCGCAAGTATTTACAGAAAGCGATCTTGCAACTCTGCCCGGTGATTTAGCTATCGGCCATTGCCGCTACAGCACAACAGGTTCGAGCACCTGGGTTAATGCCCAGCCGACTCTTCGTCCAACTAAGTACGGAACACTGGCTTTAGCCCATAACGGTAATCTGACTAACACGGGAGAGCTCGCCGAACTTGTTCAGAAGTTAGAGCCAACTAATGGCCGCGATCGTGGCGCAACAACTGATACTGAAATCATGACCGCGCTAATATCTTTGCAAAATGAAAAGAATGTTGAGGCAAGTGCCATCAGTGTTCTGCCTCAGTTAGAGGGCGCTTTTTCCTTAGTCTTTATGGATGAGCAGACTTTGTATGCAGCGCGCGATCGCCACGGCGTGCGCCCGTTAGTTCTCGGAAAGTTAGAGACTGGCTGGGTAGTTGCATCAGAGAGTGCGGCGCTAGACATTGTCGGTGCGGCATTTGTGCGCGAAATTGAGCCTGGTGAGTTTATTGCAATTGATGAAAATGGTGTACGTTCACAACGTTGGGCAGTTGCCGAACCTAAGGGCTGTTTATTTGAGTATGTATATCTTGCACGTCCCGATACGTTAATCGCCGGCCAAGGTATTCATGCAACCCGTGTTGCCATTGGAGTTCGCTTAGCGCAAGAGGCTCCCGTTGAAGCAGATTTAGTTATACCGGTACCAGAGTCAGGTACTCCAGCGGCGATTGGATATGCAAAAGGATCGGGTATTCCATTTGGAATAGGTTTAGTTAAAAACTCTTATGTAGGACGGACATTTATTCAGCCATCTCAGACAATTCGTCAACTAGGTATCCGTTTAAAACTCAATCCCCTCAGAGAGATTATTGAAGGCAAGCGCATCGTTGTTGTAGATGATTCAATCGTGCGCGGTAATACACAACGGGCAATTGTGCGTATGTTACGTGAGGCAGGTGCCCGCGAGATCCATGTTCGCATATCCTCACCACCAGTTAAGTGGCCATGTTTCTATGGAATCGACTTTGCAACAAGGGCCGAGCTCATCGCAAGTGGACTTGAAGTCGAAGAGATTCGCCGCTCCATTGGTGCTGATTCATTGGGCTACGTCTCACTTGAAGGCCTTATCGAAGCCACACAAATAGAGGATAAAAAGCTCTGTTCTGCATGCTTTAGCGGGATTTATCCAATTCGCATTCCCGCCGATATGTCCGAGGGCAAGATGCGCCTTGAGATCACGGAAGTTCACGGTCATTAAATGAGTACATATAAAGATGCTGGCGTTGATATCGATGCAGGAGATCGTGCGGTAGAGCTCATGAAGGCATCTATCGCTAAGGCATCTAGGCCAGAGGCGATGGGCGGTATCGGTGGCTTTGCCGGATTATTTGATGCAAGTGCACTTAAAAATATGAAGCGACCACTTCTTGCAACATCAACCGATGGTGTTGGTACCAAGACTGAGATCGCGCGCGCAATGGGTAAGTACGACACCATTGGTGAAGATTTAGTTGCAATGGTCGTTGATGATTTAGTTGTATGTGGCGCCGAACCATTATTTATGACTGACTACATCGCAGTTGGAAAAGTAATCCCAGAGCGGATCGCCCAAATCGTTGCAGGAATCGCACGTGGATGTGAGAAAGCAAATACAGCACTCATCGGTGGTGAAACCGCCGAACACCCAGGTTTATTAGATGATGACGAGTTTGATATCGCTGGGGCTGCAACGGGAGCAGTTGATTTCGACAAACAACTTGGTGCGCATTTAGTTAAAGCAGGCGATGTGATAATCGCTATGCCATCAAGTGGTTTTCATGCAAATGGTTTTTCATTAGTACGGCATATTATTAAAACGCAGAAACTTAGCCTTGATGCTCATGTGAGCGAATACGGGAAAACTTCAGGTGAAGTTTTTTTAACACCAACAGAGATTTATACTCTCGATTGTTTAGCGCTGATTAAATCAATGCCTGGTGCACTTCGTGGTTTTTCCCATATTACAGGCGGCGGTATTGCGCAAAACACTGCGCGGGTTATTCCAGAGAATTTAACTGCCATTTACGATCGCTCTACATGGTCGCTGCCCATAGAGATGGAGTACATGGCAAGAATCGGCGGCGTCCCTCAGGCCGATATGGAGCGCACATGGAACGCTGGAATCGGTATGGTCGCCATCGTTGCAGCAGATTCAGCTGACCTAGCCCTAGCTTCATTGGCTGCGCGGGGTATGAAAGCCTGGGTAGCTGGCGTTATATCAACGAGGACAGGCTCAGATCCACGCTCGACTTTGGAGGGCACGTACAGAGCGCGCTAATCTACCCCCCTGAGGAATTCACACAGGTAAGGAGGTCGCACTATGGGTCGCGGCCGAGCAAAAGCTAAGCAGACAAAAGTTGCACGGGATTTAAAGTACAACGCCCAAGATATGGATCTCGATCGTTTAACAAAAGAGCTCCATGGTGAAGTCGATACTTCGAATAATAATGATGATGAAGATCCCTTCGCCGAAGGCAATTACATTCCACGTTCGTGAGACCAACTCCGTACGTAGCCTCTCTTCGTATCTACGAACCGCTCTCAGCATTTGAGCCCGCCGATCGATTGCGTTGGCAAGGGATCGCTATTGATGATGCAAGTTATATTTTTGAAGAGACGTTAGCGCTTCGCCGTTTAGTCTTTCCTGAACCACCAGCTGGTCGCCCTGATGGTGTTCATATTCTTGAGGTAGATGGCGAGCGTTATATCTCCCCATGGGCAACTGCGACACGTTGTTGGGCAGCACTCGATAACTTTAAAGATTCGCTACCAAGTACGGTTGTTCCTTTCTTTATAACACCAGCAATTGAAGATGTAATTACTGCAGGCGTTGACTTACTCGAAGATAAAGTTCCACATATTCTCAATGAGACATGGGTCATTCCTCCTCGATGGTTTTTATTATTTCAACCAGATGAACGTCAACGTGGTGAAGATGCTCATGGTTTATTTACAACTGCACGCACAACAATTACTTTGGCAAAGTCACGGGCACAAGCTGCACATGAGACCGTTGTTAGCGCATTCGGTGAGGGCCCGGTAGAGCAAGATCTTGAAAACCTGCTTGCCTGGCTTGAAATGTTTCACCCAAAGTCTTTCGTCGAATTAGATTATGGTGGCCTTGCAACGTATTTAGATAAATCTCTTCGAGATAATGGCGAAGATGGTTTATTAGCCGATACATCTATTGAAGATGTAGCGCACTCTTTATCGGGCTTAGCTGCCGCCGATGGAATGGTGGCTGGTCAAGGTTATGAGCGGTTAATGTCGCGTTGGCGCAATGTTCAAAGCCTAGAATCGGCGAATTAAGGGTTTTTACCTATTGATTTGTACCGCCCAAATCGTAATACTTCATCACAATTCGGATCAATTAGGACATGAGCGGTGAAGGGGTGGGCCAATGACAACAGAGCGAACACCAGCCCCAGAGGTTCTCTTAACCCCTAAAGAGGTCGCAGTACGTTTCCATGTAAATCCAAAGACAGTCACTCGCTGGGCTAAAGCCGGCAAACTTACTGCGATCCGTACCCTTGGTGGACATCGTCGCTACCGTGAATCAGAAGTTCTAGAGCGATTGCGTGAGTATAAAGAGAGTGCGAAGTAAAGATAGGATTCATCTCATGGCCGATGATAAGAAACCCGCAGATGATGCCCGCGCAAAGTTTTTAGAGGCGTTGGAAAAGAAGAAGCATAAGAACACATCTCTTCCTGGTGGCGGTACTGCAGCTGGTCCAAAGGTCGGCGGAGCACAAGCAGGCGGGGCACCGGCCCCACGTTTTCAACGTAAGTCAGGTCCTTCAGGCTCTGCTGGCTAAGTCTTTTAAAGCAGACCGCGGTGCTTCAACAATGGCCCGATAATTACTTGAACCTCAGCCTACTAATTAATGTGGACGGCGACGGCGCTGACTTGAGTTAGGACGCGGACGCTTATTGCCACCACTGCGTACTGATTTTTCAACGATTGGGACGATATATGGGATGCCAGAAGGCTCTTGTGCCCCAGTTATCTTCATTAACTCGGTACTCAAAGGTGTAACGCCAACAAACTTTGGAGTTACACCGGCGCGAGATGTTAGGCCACCGATTGACTTCTGCTGTTTAGTCGTTGCGATGGTTACAACAGTTCCGGCCTCACCTGCACGGGCAGTGCGACCTGCGCGGTGTAGGTAATCCTTGTGATCTGTAGGTGCATCAACGTGAACCACTAGAGAGATTCCATCAACGTGAATACCACGAGCGGCAACATCGGTTGCAACAAGTGCGGCATTTACTGAATCCTTAAAGAGAGCCAGGGTTCGAGTACGTACTGCCTGTGTCTTTCCACCGTGGAGTGCTCCAACTGAAACACCTGCATGAGCAAGCTTGTCAGCTAAACGATCGGCGCCACGCTGTGTCTTAACAAACATAATCGTCTTGCCATTTCGGGCAGCGATCTGATTTGTAATGTCATCTTTATCGCCCGGATTCATGACAAGAACAAAGTGCTCCATGGTTGAAACCGATGCACGATCATTTTGCAATGAGTGAGTCTTTGGACTCTTCAAGTATTGACGAACTAATGAATCAACACCGCGGTCAAGAGTTGCTGAGAACAACATGCGCTGTCCATCGAGCTTTGCTTGATCCAAGATCTCTTTAACAACTGGCAAGAAGCCCATATCGGCCATTTGATCGGCCTCATCGAGAACGGTTATCTCTAACTGATCTAATTGAACTTCGCCTCTATTAAGTAAGTCAATTAAACGGCCAGGAGTTGCAACCAAGATTGCAGTACCACGACGCATTGCAGTGATCTGCTTTGCATATGACATTCCGCCAGCGACGACAACTGATTCATGTCCGATTGATCGGGCAAGTGGCATTAAGACTTCATCAATTTGCTGAGCTAGCTCGCGTGTGGGTGTAAGTACCAACGCAAGTGGTTTATGGGGCTTTGCGACGCGGCCATTTAAGTTATTAAGTAGAGCTAAACCAAAGGCGAGTGTCTTACCTGAACCAGTCTGTCCACGGCCCAAGATGTCATGTCCAGCTAGCGCATCTGGCAATGTAGCGATCTGGATTGGGAATGGATGCAGGATTCCCTGCTTAGCAAGGGCGTTAACCAATGGCGCAGCTATTCCAAGATCACTGAACGTTGTTGAGATTTCAGTTAGAGGGCTTGCATCGATCAAATTAGCATCGGCTAAGTTTGCTGAGATGTAATTATCATCGGCACCGAAATCAACGGCTGCATTGGTGTGAGTCTTCGATGAGTGCTTGAAATCATCACGGGCATATGCCGGTGAATCATTGCGACGATCGCGGACTGGACGCTCAGCACGGAAGTTTGCCGCCCGAGTATCGGGTGCTACTGAACGCTTCTTAGGGCGCGTTGGATCGAATTTTTCCAGCTTACGTGGAATAAAATTAGGACGTCCATCATCGTTGCGAGAAACTTTAGCTACTGCAGCATCACGGCGATTTGTCGGACGAGTATCTGATTTTTTATACTCACTCTTCTTAAAATCTTTCTTTTCGTACTCAGGCTT
>WLHF01000052.1 GCA_009702835.1 Actinomycetota bacterium | reverse complement strand
GAGTATCGACACCGTCCGACTACTCCGATAGACCCGATTACCGGTCAAGGTCTTCCACATGTTCAGTTTGCATTTGCCGGCCATCGCGCCGTCGTAGATGTAGATATTGAAACGGGATTAGTGAAAGTAATTGAAATGGCTACCGTCCAAGATGTTGGCAAGGCGCTCAACCCTCAAGCCATCGAGGGACAAATTGAAGGAGGAACTGCCCAAGGTCTAGGTCTTGCAATCCTTGAGGAGATTCAAGTGGTCAATGGAAAAGTTAAAAATCCATCTTTCACCGACTACTTAATTCCAACGGTTCTTGACATGCCCCCAGTCCGTTCAATTATTTTGGAGTATGCCGATGAACACGCTCCTTACGGTTTACGCGGTGTAGGTGAAGCTCCAACGATTTCTAGTACACCAGCTGTAGTTTCAGCTATTCGAGCAGCAACTGGACTTGCACTCAATCGAGTTCCGGTTAGACCTGAGCACATCACATTAACGATGTAGGCAAATCTACTTGATGAGACCTTCAATGAAAGTTAGGGAGTTCTGGAAAATTAACTCTTGATCGTAATCCAAGGTAGCTACATGATAAGAGTTCACGAGTTCGATTCGTGATTTCTGCACTGATCCCAAACCCTTCATGATTATCTCGGTGTTTGATACCGGCAAGGTGTGGTCTTCAACGCTATGAAAGAGCTGTACCGGAATAGTGATTTTAGCGAGATTTTTTCGGACAATCTTTAACATGAGGAGAAGTTGATGCACACCAATCATTGGTGTTGCATCATAACCGTGCTCGGTAATGCCTGGCCGTTTAATATCATTGCCAACACTCGTTCTCATTTTTTGAAAGCGTGAAATGAGATACCCGATGGGTGCATGAACATATGGAATATGTATCATCGGATTGACTAAGATAATTCCACTTAAGCGTTCATTGTTTTCTTCAGCTACAAAGAGCGTAGTTCCACCGCCCATGGAGAGACCACATATAAAAACCTGATCACAAGCCTTGAATAGCTCTTCTAACTCGTTCTGTACTTTAGCTGGCCACTCTTGCCATTTAACTTTATTTAAATCTTCGGGCTTTGTGCCGTGGCCCGGCAAAAGTGGAACTCTGACTGTGTAACCTTTAGATAAAAGAAACTCACCCCATGGACGCATCGATGGTGGTGCACCGGTAAATCCATGAACGAGAAGTACTCCGATGCGTGCGTTTTTTCCACTTCCGGAGGCCGACCAATCTTGCATCCATCCAGCTGGTGCAGTCTCTACGGCCATATTTCTATTCCACTCTCTTAGGCGTGTAGCAGCGTTGTGCCGCGCAGTAATTTCGCCGCACTCTGTGCCAAAGTAAATGGATCGATTGGGTGAACTACCGATGCCTCAGCGAGCGACCAGGCTGCAAGCCATGAGTCTTGTACGCGTCCTGTAATGACCAGAACCGGAGGGCAGTTAAATACCTCGTCCTTGAGTTGGCGAGCGATTCCAAGACCACCCTCAGGAGTTGCCTCACCATCGAGTATGAACAAATCCACAGTAGATCCTGAATCGACATAGGTGCGAAGGGCGGGAGCTGTTGCAAACTCATGAATAAGGTGTGGGGCAAGATCGGATGCTGTTCGCTCTCCAAGGGCGGCAATAATTGTTGCCCTAACCGATGAGTCATCGGAGTAGACAATGATCTGCTTCTTGAGAATCTGCTCACTCATGGCTCTGATTCTAAGTCACATGAGCACTAGAACCAAAGTTGCGATTGGGTGAAAAAAGTGACCAGTTTCATGTCGATAAAAGGCTAAAGGCGACGGCACTCGAGCTCTGCCGCAGGACAGGGGCCATGTTTTAGGGAATAATCAAGCCATGTCTAGCGCAGCCGTTACGGCCCACCACAAAATAACACGACCTAACGCCGTGGCAGTTGGCACCATAGTCTGGCTATCCAGCGAATTGATGTTCTTCGCAGCACTCTTTGCCATCTATTTCACCATACGCGGAGTTCAAGGCCCGGCGATTTGGCTAGAGTCAAACAAGATACTCAATATCCCCTTTGCCGCACTTAATACAACGGTCTTAGTTCTCTCATCTGTGACATGCCAGTTCGGTGTCTTTGCTGCAGAGCGTTTTCAAAACCATAAGAGTGGAAAGATGTATCAGATAAATAAATGGGGAATGCGTGAATGGTTCTCCCTGACATTTTTGATGGGTGGATTTTTCGTTGCCGGTCAGATTTATGAATACGCCTCACTTGTTCAAGAGGGCTTAACCCTCTCATCTACCGCCTATGGCTCTATTTTCTATATTGCTACTGGTTTTCACGGTCTTCACGTAACTGGTGGATTGATCGCTTTCTTAATTGTGATTGTTCGCGTATCTAAGGCTCGACGATTTACTAGCGGTCAAGCAACCACGGCAATCGTTGTCTCCTATTACTGGCACTTCGTCGACGTTGTGTGGATCGCACTCTTTTCAGCGATCTACCTTATTAAATAAAGGAGTATGGAGGACACGTGAAACGCCTTTCGCATTATCGCCGCCACAAGGCCGTTGCTCCGCTCCTCCTTGTCATTGCACTATTTGCAATCGGAACAACCTTTAACGTTGCCAGTGCGAGCATGAAGCAATCCCCCAGCGCCTTTGCCCGCTCTACTCAAATCGATGAGGGAAAGCAGATCTTCCTTAAAGGTTGCTCAACCTGTCACGGCCTTAACTTAGAGGGCAGTGCTATTGCACCATCGTTAATTGGTGTTGGAGCAGCATCTGTAGATTTCCAAGTTGGCACAGGACGCATGCCAGTTGCCGACATGAGCACTCAGATATCTCGCAAAGATCCGGTTTATAACGAGGAAGAGGTAGCGGCCCTTGCCGCCTATGTTGCAAGCCTTGCCCCTGGCCCAGCAATTCCAACAGATGCGCAGTTAAATTATGAGCGCGATGGAAGTACTGCAGAGGGTGGCGAACTCTTTAGAAATAACTGCGCGATGTGTCATAACTTTGCAGGACAAGGCGGCGCTTTAACACAGGGAAAATATGCACCAACGTTAATGGGCGTTGAACCAAAACATATCTATGAAGCCCTTGTTACTGGACCGCAATCCATGCCCGTCTTTAGTGATAAAACATTAACCCCAGAGGAAAAACTCTCTGTTATCAAATGGATAAAAGCGGCAGAGGCTGAACCAAATCTTGGCGGTGCAACTATGGGACGTGTTGGACCGGTTACAGAGGGTCTACTCGTGTGGATACTCGGTCTCGGAATATTGATTGCAGTTGCTGTCTGGTTAACAACGAGAGCGAGATAGATACCATGTCTAACGAGATCGAAACCTTTCAAGACCCTGGCGAAGCGGTGCATGCACCACGTGCAGCCGATGTAGATCCACGTGCTGAAAAACGTGCCGAACAACAGGTCGCAGCTCTCTTTGGATTATCTGCCCTTGGTTCACTCTTACTTATCTATTCCTATATTTGGATTCCAACTGACATCTTTATCTTTATCCCAGTTATGGGCGATCAGAATGCACATCAATTATTTTTAGGTCTTGGAATGGCAATGTCCCTGTTCTTTTTGGGTATGGCTGCAATTTTGTGGGCTAAGAAATTGATGTCCGATACCGAAGTTGTGAACCACCGTCACGAATTCCGCTCCTCTAATGAGGATCGCGAAGAGTTTGTAAAGACGGTCAAGGATGGTGTTGCCGGTGTGCAGCTTGGGCGACGTAAGTTAATAAAGGCCTCACTTGCCGCCTCTATGGGCCTCTTTGCTCTTCCACCTGTTCTGCTGCTTCGTGATCTCGGACCACTACCTGGAAAAGAGTTAGAGAAGACAAGTTGGAAAGCTGGTACGCGACTTGTCACAGACCCAGGTAACCGTCCAATCCTCGCCTCTGATTTAGAGGTCGGCTCGGTGGTGCAAACTCTTCCGGCCGTTGCCGAAGGTACTGAGCGATTGCTCAGCGATATCGCTAAAGATCCCGTGCTGCTGATTCGTCTGCGTCCTGAAGAGTTTAATCTAACGCCAGAAAAGCTAGCTATGACTCACGATGGAATCATCGCCTTCTCAAAGATCTGTTCTCATATGGGCTGCGCCGTTGCCTTATACGAACAACAGACCAAGCATCTTTTGTGCCCATGTCATCAATCGACATTCGATGTCACCCGCGGAGCCAAAGTCATTTTTGGACCTGCGGCCAGGCCATTACCGCAGTTAGATATAACCGTGGATACAGAGGGATATTTAGTAGCTCGTGCACCATTTGATCAAGCCGTCGGACCTAGCTTCTGGGAGCGTAACTCACAATGACAACTGTTGAAAAAAGACTGGGCGCAGCAGCTAACTTCGTAGATGAGCGCTTGGGCGCTGCGGGTTGGATGAAAAAGTCACTCAATAAAGTCTTTCCCGATCACTGGACATTCATGTTCGGTGAGATTTGCATGTATTCATTTGTGATCCTACTTTTATCTGGAACATTCCTAACCCTTTGGTTTGATCCTTCACAGCGCGATGTGATTTACGAAGGTGTATATGAACCCCTCAAGGGAATTAAGATGTCGGCGGCCTATGCATCCACACTAGATATCTCGTTTGAAGTTCGTGGTGGGTTATTAATGCGCCAAATCCACCACTGGGCGGCAAATATATTTATGGCCGCAATCGTTGCTCACTTACTCCGTGTCTTCTTCACTGGTGCATTTAGAAAGCCACGTGAGTTCAACTGGATTCTCGGAATCGTATTGCTAACCTTAGGTTTAGTTGAAGGCTTACTCGGATACTCACTGCCTGATGATTTACTTTCCGGAACTGGTTTACGCATTACCTCAGCGATCGTTCAAGCAATACCAGTAGTCGGTACCTATATCTCCTTCTTCTTATTCGGTGGTGCATTTCCAGGGGTGGGCTTCCTTCCCCGTATCTTTACTATTCATATTCTTTTACTGCCAGGCCTGTTCCTTGCAGTCATCACAATTCACGTCATGCTCGTGTGGTATCAAAAGCACACTCAGTTCCCAGGACCTGGACGAACTGAAAAGAATGTTGTCGGCCATCCCATCTTGCCCGTCTATATGGCCAAAGCTGGTGGCTTTTTCTTCATCGTCTTTGGTGTCACTGCCTTTTTATCTGCCGTTGCATCGATTAACCCAATCTGGTTATACGGTCCCTACACACCTGGACAGATTTCAGCAGGTTCACAACCCGATTGGTATATGGGTTGGCTCGATGGTCTAGTACGCATGGCTCCCCCACTTGAGACGCATGCATTTGGCCACACTGTCTCGTGGAATATCTTGATTCCCGCCCTCATTGTTCCTGGAATTGTCTTTACAGGAATGGCCTTTTATCCATTCATCGAAAGTTGGATTACAGGAGATAAGCGCGAGCACCACTTACTAGATCGCCCACGCAATGTTCCAAATCGCACAGCCTTGGGTGTTATGTCAATTACCTTCGTACTAATCTCTCTTATTAACGGTGGAAATGACATTTTTGCGACGCAATTTGATTTATCAATCAATCAAATCATGTGGTTCTCACGAATCTCAATATTTATTCTTCCACCCATTGCATTTGTTGTAACAAAGCGCCTTTGTCTATCTCTTCAGCGTGCAGATCGTGACCTTGTACTCCATGGAATGGAAACTGGGCGACTTGTGCGTATGCCAAGTGGGGAGTTCGCAGAAGTGCATGAGCCAATCTCGCCACAGAAGCGATTTATACTCACATCTCACGAACAGGCACCAGCCCTAGAGCTGCCTGCCACTGATGCTCGTGGCGTAAGACGTCCAGGAGCACTCAAAAACAAGTTGCGTATTCGACTGAGCAAGGCTCACGCCGTTGCCGTTCCTAAGGTCAGCGCACAGGATCTTAAAGAGATCGAGCACCACTAGCTAATAGGTTCTGCCTCGCACATAGATTTCAAGCGCACGAGTGATTTCGCCATCCACTTTGGATTGTGAACCATTGCCCCAGTTTTTCCTAACCACCACTTGGCGTACCCGGGTATAGCGCTGGCATCAAAGGATTCAGTAACTTGGGTTGTCCCACTATTTAATTCGGTGAGTTCGTAAGACCATCTCCACTTCATGAAGTGAGACCATGTGATTTTCTTGTTCTCTTCAAATACAACAACGGTATTTTTGATCCGATACGGAACTCTGATTTTCATCGCCATAGCAAATTGGGCTCCCAGAAATAATCTTTCCGGCCCTGAAACTGATCTCTGAATTGTTCCTGATCCATCAAATAACCGATGAGCCGAAGGGTTTGCAAGTACATCAAAGATCTTCGCAGCTGGAGCCTGGATTAATATGCGAGCAGCAGATCTGTTCGAAGAATCAGTGGCGAGAATTTCCGCCCGCTCATTGCTCATTAATGTGCTGAAGTACTTACTGGCTTTTCATACTCGGTAACCATCCCGATGACAGAGATCATGATTGCGCCGATTCCAATTACTGTAAGCCACCAACCAATGAATAGACCCATCCCCATTGTGCATGCACTCAGTGCTACTGGAAGTGGCCACCATGAGTGCGGGCTATAGAAACCAAGTTCACCTGCGCCATCGATGATTTCTGCTGTGAGATTATCTTCGGGCAAGATAACCCCGATACGCTTTTGAGTAAACCATAGGTAGAAACCGACCATGCCGGCCAAACAAGCTGATAACAACATTCCACCTACTCCAACAGGCTCACCACCGATCTGCCAGTAGATGATCGTGACGATTACATAGAAAATAGCCAGACCACCGAATAACTGCCAATTAACCTTCATGGAGTTAGTGTCCCTCTGTCTTTATGTGCGGGTGATGAAGATCAAAGGCAGGTCGCTCACTTGAGATACGTGGCATCGTTAGGAAGTTATGGCGAGGCGGTGGACATGATGTCGCCCATTCAAGAGATGAGCCATAGCCCCACGGATCATCTACGCCGACCATCGGTGCCTTGCGTGTAATCCAGACGTTAATGGCAAATGGAATCATCGAAAGTGCCAGCAGGAATGAACCAATGGTAGATACAGTGTTCATAAAGGTAAATCCATCGGTTGCAAGATAATCTGCATAGCGCCGTGGGAAGCCCTTAATGCCGAGCCAATGTTGAATCAAGAACGTTAAGTGGAAGCCCACAAAGAGCGTCCAGAAGTGAATCTTTCCAAGACGCTCATTGAGCATCTTGCCAGTCATCTTTGGCCACCAGAAATAGAATCCACCGAACATTGCAAAGACTACCGTTCCAAATAAAACGTAGTGAAAATGCGCTACAACGAAGTAGCTAGCCGAGACTGCAAAATCCAGCGGTGGGGATGCCAGGATAATTCCAGTCAGACCACCGAAGAGAAATGTGACAAGGAAGCCCATCACCCAGAGCATTGGTGTCTCGAAAGTAACGCGTCCGCGCCACATGGTGCCGATCCAGTTGAAGAACTTAACACCAGTTGGTACACCAATTAGAAAAGTCATAAATGAGAAGAAGGGCAGTAGTACCTGGCCCGTTGCAAACATATGGTGGGCCCAGACCGAGACAGAGAGCGCCGAGATAGCGATCGTGGCTGCGATTAAACCCTTATAGCCAAATATCGGTTTGCGGCTAAAGACTGGCAAGATTTCAGTTGCTATACCAAAAAATGGTAGCGCCAAGATGTAGACCTCTGGGTGACCAAAGAACCAGAACAAGTGCTGGAACAACATCGCGCCACCATTAGCCGGATCAAATAAGTGAGAACCATAAATGCGATCTGCTTCAAGTCCAAGCAAGGCGGCGGCAAATGGTGGAAATGCTAGAAGAACAAGAATCGATGTTAAAAGTACGTTCCAGGAAAAAATCGACATACGAAACATCGTCATACCTGGTG
>WLHF01000051.1 GCA_009702835.1 Actinomycetota bacterium | reverse complement strand
GATTCTCGAGCACGGTCTTCCTCTTGCGCCAGCGATACCGAATATGTATTACATGAAACGGGTACTGATTAAGCGTCGGACTGGGTCCAACTGTAGTGCCTATAGCCCTGGATACCTAAAGTGGGACTGGACAGTTTAAGCGTGAGAGGTGTGTAATTAAGGCACTAGCAGGAGCAAAAGGCGGCCGGGGAAGGTCGCAATGGGCGTCCTTGCTAGGAGTTAGCAATGCAACGTTTAACCCGATCCTCGGCGGCATTAGTCGTTCGAGGAGTACTCACCATTCATAGCGCGCCATCTGCGCTGCGTGACCATATCGATTGGGCGCTCGCCGATCTACTCGGTAGCACTGTGCGATGCGACTGGACACCTCAGATGCTCAAAGCTGGAACATTTAAATGCACTCTCACATGGCGCGATCGCCAAGGTGTTGGCGCTGCAGTTGCAAGTGCACTGCGCAGCTGGCATTACATCTACTTTGAAGTTCATGAAGATACAAACGATGGGGGAGAGTTATTTCGTTTTACTCCAGAGTTAGGAATTCATCGCGCAGTCACAGATTTAACGGGAGCCGTACTTATAGGTCAAAATCAAATTAATGCCGTGCTCGCTGAAAGCTTTGATGAAGAGTCGATTCGGGCAGGTTTAGCCCTCATCATCGGAAATGAATGGGAGAGCGAACTCGAGCGTTTTCGTGGAGTCAATCACCAGGAGATTTCCCACCTTCGCGCGATTTAACCCTTTATAATTTAGGGATGAGTCAAATACATGAGTCTCCGATTATTACAGTCGAGCGCCGCAAAGCCGTTGTCATTATTATCTCTTCAGTAATTGTTGCACTTGCACTCGGTGTTGGATTAACCAAAGTCGGAACTGGTTTTGCAACCCGTGCAGGAAATGGAATCACTGTGACGGGATCGGCCAAGACAAGTGCCACCGCAGATAATGCGGTATGGATTTTGTCAGTAAGTCTTTCTGCACCAAATGTTGGTGGAGCCGTAAAGTCAGTTGATTCAGATATTGCTGCACTCTCAAATTATTTAACTGCCGGCGGAATTCCAGCCGAGGCGCTAACTCTTGGCCCAGTCTCAACCTATGCCAATGAAGAGTTCGCCAATGGAAATGCAACGGGTAGAACACTTTCATATCGCGCAAATCGCGATCTCACAGTTCGCTCAAAAGATGTCCAACTGGTTTCAAAGCTAAGCCAAGGAATCGGCTTATTGCTGCAAACAGGTATTCACGTGAATAACTACGGACCTCAGTACTACATCTCTAACTTACCTGAGCTTCGCCCACAGTTAATGAGTGATGCGATGAAGGATGCCAAGGCACGTGCAGAAGCACTTACAAAGGCCGTCGGTGGATCTCTAGGTTCTTTGGCCAATGTAAAGGCCGGACCGATTCAAATCACAACTCCTGATTCAACGATGACTGCAGACTTTGGTGCCTATGACACCAGCACAATCGAAAAGACTGTAACTGCTACGGTTTCGGTAACTTTTAAAACTAACTAAAGTGGAATATTGCCGTGGCTACCACGGCGATGGGGCGCGGCTGCAATTGTTTTAGCCAGAGCGCTTCGAGTTGAAGTTGGAACAATCATTTCATCCACTGCACCGATTTCAATAGCGCGCACTACGCCACCTGAAATCTTTTCATGTTCAGCCGCTAGCTCTAACTCCATAGATTCACGTTGTTCTATCGGAAGATTTGCCAATATTCGCCGGTGCAGGACACGCACCGCAGCAACTGCCCCCATGACAGAGACTTCAGCATCTGGCCATGCAAATACACGTGTTGCACCTAAGGCCTTTGAGTTCATTGCAACATAGGCCCCGCCATAGGCACGTCGAGTAATTAATGTAACGCGGGGAACAACGGCCTCTCCAAATGCATGCAGTAACTTGGCTCCGCGTCTGACCGCACCCTCCCACTCTTGTCCAGCACCCGGCAAAAACCCCTGCACATCAGCGATAACAATTAAGGGAATACCAAAGGCATCACAGGTGCGAACAAAGCGTGCCGCTTTTTCACCGGCTGCAGCATCTAGAACACCGGCAAGGTGTGCAGGATTATTGGCAATTACACCAACCGTGGCACCACCCAGGCGACCAATAACAGTTGTCATATTAGGTGCCCACATAGAGAGAAGTTCGATGTGCTCAGTCTCTTGATCTAAAATCGCGTTTACCAATGGGTGCACTTCATAGCTACGTACAGTGGAGTTTGGAACAAATGTAGAGAGATCAATATCTTTAACATTCGGGTTCATAAAGCCCTGATTGGCAAAGAGGGCCGTCAAATCCCGCACATCATCAAAGGCTGCCTGTTCAGTTGGCGCGATGATATGTGCAAGACCGCTATTTTTCTTATGTGCTTCAGGGCCACCGAGTAAAGCCATATCGATATCTTCACCGGTAACGCTCTTAACAACTTCGGGACCCGTGACAAAAATGCGACCTTCAGGTGCAAGAACAACGACATCGGTGAGTGCTGGTCCATATGCACCGCCACCTGCAGTTGGCCCCAGCACTAAGGAGAGTTGTGGAATACGACCACTGGCTGAAATCATCGATTGAAATACTTCACCAAATGCATCAAGGGATGCAACACCATCACTTAAGCGTGCACCACCTGAGTGCCAGATACCGATAATCGGTAGTTGCGCACCCATTGCAGCTTTATAAGCGCTAACAATAACTTTTGAACCATCAACGCCAAGTGCGCCACTCTTAATCGTTGCATCGGATGCGAAAATAACAACTTTACTGCCCTTTATTAATCCAGTTACGGCAATGACTCCACATGACGTGCGCGGAATGAGAAACTCGAACTTTCCTCCATCGACTAAGTGCGCAATACGAAGTTCTGGATCGCGTGGGTCAATCGCTGTTGTTGACATTTAAATACTCTTAAAGACCAAAACAACGTTATGGCCACCAAAACCAAATGAATCATTGAGCGCTGCAATATCTCCTGTCGGTAATGTCCGTGGCTTATCGCGCACCACATCAACGGTGACTGCAGGATCTAAATCATCGATATTTATAGTTGGAGGAGCAAGACGTTCTTGCAATGCTTTAACAATAAAGACAGATTCAATTGCACCAGCCCCACCCAATAAGTGGCCGGTCATCGACTTTGTTGCAGAGACTGCAACATGATCGGCATCGGCGCCAAGGGCTGCGCGTAAAGCATTTGCTTCGGCAATATCTCCGGCAGGCGTGGAGGTTGCATGTGCATTTAAGTGGACGATGTCTTTAGTTGTTATGCCGGCATCGCGCAGTGCAAATTTAAGTGCACGCTGTACACCTGCACCATCTGGATCAGGGGCTGCGATGTGATAGCCATCAGAGGATAAGCCTTGCCCAATAATTTCACAGTAAATTCTGGCACCGCGTGCGCGTGCATGTTCATACTCCTCAAGAACTAGAACTCCACCACCTTCGCCCAAGACAAAGCCATCGCGGTTTAGATCATAAGGACGAGATGCGCGCGCTGGATCATCGTTTCGAGTCGATAGCGCCTTCATTGCGGCAAAGCCCGACATTGGCATTGGATGAATCGCCGCTTCAACGCCACCGCTAACGACAACATCTGCACGATTATTTCGAATCATCTCTAATGCATAGCCAATTGCTTCAGCCCCTGATGCACATGCACTCACCGGAGTATGAACGCCAGCCTTTGCTTGAAGCTCCAGACCCACATTTGCCGCGGGCCCATTGGGCATCAACATCGGAACGGTGTGGGGGCTAACAAGGCGTGCACCTTTTTCGCGCAAGATGTCATATTGATCGAGCAACGTTGTTACTCCGCCGATACCAGAAGCGATAACGACGCCTAAGCGCTCTTTATCCATTTCAGGTGATCCTGCATCTTTCCACGCCTCGCGCGATGCGATAACGGCAAACTGCTCAGATCTATCTAAGCGGCGAATCTCTACGCGCTCCATCTGCTCACTTGGTTCTACGGCAACGCGTGCGGCAAAGTGGACAGGAATTGTTTGTGCCCAATCCTCAGTCAGTAATCGAACTCCACTAGTGCCAGCTAAAAGCGCCGACCATGTTGTGCCAACATCACCGCCAAGAGGTGTAGTTGCACCAAGACCGGTGACAACTACACGACGGGCAGACATAAGAAAAGCCTCTACTTACTACTTAGCTGCATTGACGATGAAGTTGACGGCATCGCCAACAGTGACGAGATCAGTTACTGCCTCATCTGGAATCTTCACACCAAAGCGCTCCTCTGCAGCAACGACAACTTCAACCATGCTCAGTGAGTCAACTTCTAAATCCTCGGTGAAGTTCTTGCCCATTTCGATCGATGCAGCAGGAATACCAGCTACTTCTTCAACGATCTCTTTTAATCCTGCTAATACGTCAGCTTGTGCAAGTGCCATTTGATTTATTCCATCCGTTAGCTGGTTTAGTTACCTTCATTAATAGGTTGATATTGTCTAGGAAAAAACACTTACTTACGAGTATCAGCGCGCGTAAGTGGCGTAAATCTCAAGGTTTGGAGGGTAATTGCACTACTTGAGCGGCATAGACAAGGCCTGCTCCGTAGCCGATCAAGAGCGCTAGTGTGCCGTGAAGTTCAGGATGTGCTTCCAGTAAGACATCCATGGCAAGTGGAATCGATGCAGCCGATGTATTTCCATTGACACGAATATCGTCGGCAATCACAACATTGGAGGGCAATTTAATCTCTTTAGCCATTGATTCGATGATGCGCATATTTGCTTGATGGGGAATAAATGCACCAAGCTCGTCGGGACGTACACCTGCAGCTTCTAGCGCTTTGATCCCAACTTTGCTCACAGTAAAAACTGCCCAACGATAAACCGTCTGACCTTGCTGAGCAATATTTGGCCAACCAAGCTCAGCGACACCTTTATCTGGTGCATTTCTGAATTCGGTATACGCCGGATTTAATAGAATTGCATCACGTGAATCTGCATCCGATCCCCATACGGAAGGACCAATTAGTGCCTCTTGACTTTCTCCAATAATTACAGCGCCTGCTCCATCACCAAAGATAAATGCAGTTGCACGATCATCGGGATCAAGAAAATCTGAGAGTTTTTCAACACCAACAACTAAGATATTTTTAGATGTTCCCGCGCGAACTAAATCACTAGCCATTGCAATGCCATAACAAAAACCGGCACAGGCTGCACTAATATCGAAGGCAGCGGCCTTTGGATTGCCTAAAACATTAATTAACTCAGTAGCAGCACTGGGGGCTTGGTATGGATAAGAAATCGTTGCCAGAATTAAGGTATCGATATCGGCCATCGTTAACTTGGCACGCTTGAGCGCTGATTCACAGGCCGCTTGTGCCATTGTGATTACCGTTTCATCGGAGCCGGCAAAGCGACGGCTTTGGATTCCAGTGCGCTGCTGAATCCACTCATCATTTGATTCGATTCGATCCACGATTTCGCTATTCGGTACAAGGCGCTTAGGGCGGTACGAACCGACAGAGAGAATTTGGCTATTGCCCATGGGAGGAAGTTTTATGCTCATCTGTGCCTTTCTGCGAACTCACGTGCAGCATCTACATCACTTGCACTCTTGAGTGCGAAGCTCTCGATTTCCGGTGCTGCGCGCTTGAGCAAGCCAACCAGAGTTCCGGCTGGCGCTAATTCAATCACACCCGTAACACCCATTGTTTTCAAAGTATCCATGCACAGATCCCAGCGCACGGGGTTAGCAATCTGATTGACGATTCGTGCCACGATATCGCTGCCATCACTTACAGTCACACCATCTTTATTAGAGATACAGGGGAGTGAAGGCGTGCTCGTAGCGATACTGGCGGCTAATGCAGCAAGTGGAGTTATCGCCGATGACATATAAGAGGTATGAAATGCACCAGCTACAGGCAGAGCCCTCACCCGTGCGCCTGCGGGAGGATTAGTGGCAAGGGTTGAAAGAGCCCTTAAATCTCCAGCGGCCACAATCTGTCCGCCACCGTTTTCATTGGCGGCAACTAAACCTAAGGCTTTAATCGCGCCAAGAACTTCACTACGTTCTCCGCCAAGGATTGCCGACATTCCAGCAGGAGATTGTGCCGCCGCCTTAGCCATTTCGATGCCACGGGCACGCACCAACATCAACGCATCACGATTACTTATCGCACCACACAGTGCAGCCGCTGCAAGTTCACCCACTGAGTGCCCAGAGGTAACGGCAAAGTTTTTAATCCCGAGAGCATGTGCGGCAAGTAATGATGTTGCAACAATGAGAGGTTGGGCATTAGCCGTATCTTTTATCTCATCGGCATCGGCAGTTGTCCCTAGTCGCACAAGATCTAAATCAATATCACTTGACCATTGGGCTAAGAGTTTTTCTAATGCTGGATCTGCAACCCAGGCAGTGAGCATTCCGGGGGTTTGTGAACCCTGACCGGGTGCGATAATTGCTAACATAATTGTGAAATATTACTTGCAGACCCACTTACTACCTAGTACGTGAAATAAACCAAACTTGGGTGTTCTATTCTGGGAGCTGTAGGCAGGAGAGTGTGGCACTTGCCTATGTATTGATTTAACTGCGAACTACGACACTCGCTCCTCGTGGACCTGGGCTATTCCAGATTCGCGATGATTTACAAACTCAGGGAAGTACAACACTGCCTGGGCATTGCGATCGCGCCTCGTCAGAATCTTTAAATATTCGCCCATAACAAGAAGAAGTGCAGCAGGCAATAGATCCACGCTTCGCTTAAGAAACCAAGGGGTTGCATGACGTAGCATCCACAGGAGAGAGTCTTTGCGGGCACGCTGGGTTACGGGATCAATTGTGACGGGAGATATATCCCAACGCGGTGCAAGAATCTCACGGAAATACTGTGCCAAAATCTGATGTCCCAACTTTGAGGGATGCATTCGATCTACATGCCAGCGATTTCTATCGTAAATACCTGGAATATCGCGCACCGCCAAAATATGTGCACCAAATTCTGCGCCGACTGCACGGATGACGGTATTTACTGAATTTATGCGGCGATTTAGAATTTTTCCTAAGGTTTTCGGTAATGGAGCGATCTTCGTCGGCTCGTGGAGCTGCAAGAGGATTATCTCCGAACCAACTTCACGGAGTTGCTTAAGAGTTTGACGCAGATTCTGACGAAGAACATCGGGATTAAAACCATTTCTTAGCGCATCATTTCCACCAACTATCACTGCACTTAATGTTGGCTCGAGCACGAGTGCCTTAGGAAGTTGATCTATAAAGACTTCAGCAGATTGTGCCCCTGGCCGTGAGAGATTGGCATAGACGAGTGGCTGATTAAAGTGCGCAGCTAAGTAATAGCTCCAACCGCGCAGTGCACCGTTTTTGTCGGCATCGCCTGTACCGGCAGCTGCGCTATCTCCGAGAATTACAAATGTAGCTAATCGCTTCATTTACGCCGCCCGTAGTCGACTCGTTGGTTTCTTAGGTTGGTCACCATGAAGACTCAGCATCAAAGAGATAGTTGAGCTCCATGGAAAATTCTCTGCCTGGTGCTGACATGCCGCCGAAAGACGTCGATTACTCATTCTCATCGCAATTACTTCTTGAATTGAATCAGCAAAGGATTTTGGATTGTTGTTTGCAATTGCCCCGACTGGAAACTCACCGTTTAGGAGCAAAAACTCCCCAACAGCGCTAGTACTTGAAGCAACAACTGGAGTACCCGATGCAAGTGATTCAAGGGCAGCTAAGCAAAAAGTCTCAATCGGGCCTGGTGCGAGTGAGACATCTGCAGAGGCGAGAATATCTGCCAAGCGATCTCGATCGGCGATGTAACCAAGGAAAGTTACAGGTAAATCCTTAGCCTCCTCACGAAGTTTCTTAAAGAGTGGTCCGATACCAACATAGACAAGGCGTGCATCTACTCCTCGTTCAATAAGCAGTTTAAGAGT
>WLHF01000050.1 GCA_009702835.1 Actinomycetota bacterium | reverse complement strand
TGCGCATAGTGGTGGTTTTACCCGAACCATTTGGTCCGACGAAGCCGCAGATTGTGCCGAGTGGAACCTCAAATGTTGCATGAGATACGGCCATTCGCTCGCCGTACTTCTTACTCAAATCAGTAACTGAGATCGCAGTATTAGACATAACTCTAATTTACGCAGTTAGTTGAGCTGCCACAAGTACTACTGAGAGCAAGCTCAAATAAGTTATAGACCACTGAAAAATCTTTCCAGCAGTCTTTTCATAATCAGGTGAGCTTTCTTTAAGGGCTATTAATTGGCGAGCAAATACCAAGCCAAGCAAGAGGGTAATGACTAAGGACCATCTTGGTAGTCCAGCAGAGGTAATTAACCAGATAGATGATGCAATCATCAAAATTGTATGAAACCACATCTGTTGATGAACTTTGGATTTAGGGGCTACAGCAGGGAGCATCGGAATGCCGGCTGCCGAATAATCATCTTTATATTTAATTGCCAGTGCCCAAAAATGTGGTGGTGTCCAGAAAAAGATCACCATGAAAAAAGCTAGTGCAGTTAATGAGAGCGAATTGGTGACGGCTGCCCAGCCAATAAAGACTGGCATGCATCCCGCAGCACCGCCCCAGACAATATTTTGAGATGTGCGACGTTTTAATCCGACTGTGTACACAAGAACATAAAATGCAATTGCTACAAAGGATAGAAATGTTGCAAGTGGAGTTGTATAAATCCAAAAAATAATAAGTGAAATAATGCCAATTGCGCTTGCAAAGATCGCAGCATTTGTCTTACTAATGAGCCCAGTAACAATTGGCCGATTAGACGTGCGCGCCATCAACTTGTCACTCTCGCTTTCAATCACCATGTTAAATGCATTGGCACTTCCCGCAGATAAAGTCCCTGCCAGAATTGTTGTGGCAACCAATGAAAAAGATGGCAGCCCTTTAGCCGCTAGAACCATTGCAGGTAGCGTAGAGACCAAGAGCAGTTCGACGACCCGCAATTTCATTAAATCTATGTATCCACGCATAACACTCTTCACCGCCCTAGATTACTTGCCAATGTGGCATTCGGTTTACTCAGCTCTCCTGGGGCTCAGCCCATAACCACCTAATGGAAGAGGTCCGCATCACATTGGCTCGTAATAGAATATAAGAATGCGCCGCAATTACATAGCTCTTGTAGTTATAGCATCGCTCTGCGCTTTATCTACACCTGCACAGGGTGAAGTTTTATCAAGTGAAACAAAGATGTCTCTGGTAAAAGCAATTACCGGCACGATCTCTCCAAAATCAGTCAGATCGTCAGGTGCTGGTCTCGTGAGCGCCCACAACATGATGTACAACCACAGTGTCACAATTTATGACGCATCCACTTTCGAATTGATCAAAACAGTTCCTGACTCGGTTAAGCTCTCAAAGTTCGGATACTCAAAGTACTCATCGATATTTAAGGGCGCACCTGTTGAAGGATCGTATTCGCCCGATGGAAAGTACTTATATGTCACTAACTATGCCATGTACGGCAAGGGATACAACCATGAAGGACATGACACGTGCTCTCCAGCATCACATTACGATACAAGTTTTCTCTACCGTATCAATTTAAGTAGTTATGAAATCGATGCCGTATATCCAGTTGGTTCAGTTCCTAAAGTTGTAGAGGTAACGCCAGATAATAAATATGTACTCGTCTCTAATTGGTGTTCGTACGATCTCAAAGTGATTTCAGTAGAGACACAACAAACCGTAAAGACACTGAAAATTGGGCGCTATCCGCGAGGAATAGCTGTGAGTAAAGACAGTAAGACCGCCTATGTGGCTGAGATGGGTGGCAGCCGCATCCATGTTATAAATCTGGATGACTTCTCCGTCTCCTACATTCCAATTGGAAGCAACCCTCGCGCAATCGTTCTTTCGCCCGATAACTCCACGATGTATGTAACTATGAACTTATCTGGAAAAGTTGCATCGTGGAACATTGTAGATAACAAGGCTGGTACGACAGTAAAGACCGGTAAAGCGGCTCGAAGTCTTGCGATTTCAAATGATGGCTCAGCACTGTTTGTAGTCAACTTTGAGAGTGATACGGTCTCTAAGGTGCGCACAAGTGATATGAAAGTTCTGCAGACCATAAAAGTATGTAATGAACCGATTGGAATTACCTTTGATGCGCCAACTCAGCGCACTTGGGTCGCCTGTTACGGTGGATCTATAAAGATTTTTGATAATAAATAATCACGGAGGCGGGGCTGCCTCCGATATCACTGTTGGGATATTTGGTGCAGCGATGCGGCCAAGTAAGCGATCAATAGCAGCCCTTGCCTGATTTTCTGCTCTTGCTCCTCGCGGGATTTCATCTGCCAAGGTTACAAATACATATTCGCGATCGGTAGATTCAACATAACCAGCCAGAGTTACCGTGCCATTGAGTGTTCCAGTCTTAGCGCGAACTAGTCCAATGGCGTTGGGCGCAGTGGTTAAAAACCTAGATCGAAGCGTCCCTGAAACTCCCCCAACGGGTAGGGATGTGTAAAGGAGATTGTATTTTTCATCTTTGCGCACTTTAAATAATAGCTGGCCAAGGATTTGTGCAGTTACCCGGTTCTCCTTAGATAAACCACTGGCATCAACAGCAACTAACTTTGATGCATCAATCTCAAAACTCGTAAGTATTTGAGTAAAAGTTTCGCTAACCCCTGCTGCGTTAAAGGCATTGCCGGCAGCGCGCGATGAGAGTCGAGCTAAGCGTTCGGCTAAAGCGTTATCACTCCATTTGAGCGTAAAGTCAAGAATCTCATCAATCGACGGGGATGTGTCGCTAACAATCGGTGAGGCAGCATTTAATAACACCTCATCCCCACTTACCGCTTTCATGCTTGGTTTAAATCCCCGTTTTGCCCAAAAACTCTTTAAGTTGGCCACATCCTGTGAGTACAGACCGGAATAGAGAACTGTAATTTTTTTGAGAGAGCCACCATTTGTTTTTTTGATAGCACTCAATGAATTAAAAGCAAGGTAGGGCAGGGATTCGCGTTTCATCTTTCGGGCAACGTTATGGTTCAGGCTAATCCATGGGTCATAACTACCTTGGATTATAAGAGTCCGGTCTTCAAGGCCTAACGAGATATTTGTTGTGAAGCTAGATTGCGGATCTAAATACGTCAGTGTTGCAACCCCGGCTAAAAGCTTCATAACCGATGCTGGTTTGCGTTGCGAGTAAGAGTTTCTTTCATATACAACTTCACCCGTTGTCCCGTCAATCAAAATCATTGCGGGGTTTGATAGAGCGCGTGCGCTTAAGAGTTCGTCAAATGCTGCAGGTATGGATGCAGCAGATAGCGCCGCATCCGCTGGAGTAACCGATAGAGCCACAACCACAGCAAGTAGAGAGATCCCTAATTTACTTCTCACAGCAAACCCTTGTTGATAGTGCTCATGTAATCAGTTTAGAGTGCATCTATGTCATCACCAACAACCCCGGGCAGTATTGGTCCGGGTGAATTTTTTCCAGTAATCGGTGTTGGGCCACATGAAAAACCTTGGCCTGAAGGTGCTCACTACGACTCTGAGTTATTACTAAATGGTGACCGTAGAAATGTTTTAGATCATTATCGCTACTGGAGTGTTGAGGCCATCGTCGCTGATTTGGATACTAAGCGACACAAACTACATATTGCAATTGAAAACTGGCAGCATGATTTAAATATTGGCTCAGTTGTTCGGACGGCAAATGCCTTTAATGTCGCTGGCGTGCATATCGTGGGAAAGCGCGATTGGAATAAGCGCGGTGCGATGGTGACTGATAGATATCTAACGGTTCATCATCACCCAACGGTCCAGGATTTCGCACTTTGGTGCAAAGAAAACAATCTTCCTATAATCGGTATCGATAATGTGCCGGGTTCAAAGCAGCTAGAAAGTGCACAGCTGCCTGAGAGTTGTGTTCTCTTATATGGACAAGAGGGTGCCGGGATGTCAGATGAGGGAATTGCAGCCTGCGAAGTTTTATATGAGATTAATCAATATGGCTCAACGCGTTCAATGAATGCATCGGCTGCTGGAGCAATTGCTATGTATCACTGGGCGCTGCAGCACCTGCCACGATGAAAAAGATTTGGCTAACGCGTAACTTAATTCTCTTGACGTTAGTTTCCTTGGCACAAGATGCCGCGAGCGAACTGTTGTATCCACTCTTACCTATTTTATTAACAGGTGTAATAGGAGCTGCGCCATTAGCACTTGGGCTTATCGAAGGTTGCGCCGAAGCTGCTGCAGGTTTTACTAAGTTAATTAGTGGAAAATCTAGCGATCGCTTAGGTCGAAAGCCCTTTGTTATATCTGGCTACTCATTAGCTGGTGTCGGTAAAGCACTCGTTGTCGTTGCAACTGGCTGGCCTCTTGTTTTCTTAGGCCGCGTGACCGATCGAATCGGAAAGGGAATGCGAAGTGCCCCACGAGATGCACTTATTTCTGACTCAGTAGATAAAGCGCACTTGGGGCGTGCATTTGGTTTCCACCGCACTGGAGACAATATCGGAGCCGTTATCGGGCCTGGAATCGCTCTAATTGGGCTAGCCATGCTCGATGGAGATGTTCGAGCAGTTGCTAAATGGGCACTCATTCCAGCGATTATTTCAGGGCTTTTAACCTTATTAATCAAAGAAAACTTTGTCCGAACACCAAAGATTAAAGTAGCCAAAAAACCACACCCGCGTCTTCCCCAGACTCTTAAGCGAGCGATTGCGATATTGGTGTTGATTCAATTAACTAATATTCCAGACGTACTTTTACTGCTGCGTTTACATGACATCGGTTTTTCAACGCAAGGTGTCGTGCTTTCATACATGCTCTTTAGTGGAGTAACAGTGCTTGCAGCATTTCCAGGTGGTTATATTGCCGATAAACTTTCTCCGCGAATTGTCTATGCAGTTGGCTTACTTGCATTTGCAATAGCGTATGCAATGCTTGGTGCAACTCAGAATCACACAATCGCACTTATCGCACTCGCCCTATATGGCCTGTTTCCAGCACTTACCGATGGTGTTGGCAAAGCATGGATTGCAGGTTTGAGTGAAGATAACCACCGTGGTCGTGCACAAGGTGTCTATCAAGCTTCAATGAATTTTGCTGTACTGGGTGCCGGTATTTGGGGTGGTGCACTCTGGAGTAAAGGAGATATTCAGTGGCCTTTAATTATCGCTGCCGTTGGTGCACTTATTGGCGCGATAGTTCTTGCAATAGGCCATCTACGGCGCGCTCAATCATAAATAACGTCTCTTCATAGGCCTCAATAGATTGGTTATACGGATCTGGAACCTCTAAATCTGAAAACTGCGCAGATGTGGGATCAATTGCCGATAGTGCAGGATCAAAGCTACGTAAATAGAAAACCTTGCTCCGAGACTCCTCATCTGATGCAAGTTGAATTACCTTGCTGAAGTTGTTTGAATCCATTACTAAAATTAAATCTGTTGCAAAGAAATCACTTGATTGAAACTGACGCGCAGCATGTGTGTGCTTGTATCCAGCGTTTTCCCAGACTTTCTGCGATGTTGGGTGTGCGCCTTGACCAATATGCCAGGCCCCAGTGCCTGAGCTATCGACGATAATCTTTGGCTCTTTCCAATCAGCGGTGCGATTAGATAAGACAGCTGCCGCCATAGGTGAGCGGCAGATATTGCCCATGCAGACCATGGTTATGCGTATCTCGGGCAGGGATTTAAGTCGTTTAATCAAGCCTCGGGCTCTTCTGCCAACGCCTCTTGTACCGACTTCAAACGCCGTTCGATCTCATCTGCCTCATCGATGCGCCCCTGCATACGAACGATTTTTGCAATCCGAGATTCAACATCGATGATGAATTCGAAGTCCTTAGGCTCATCTTCGCTAACTACCGATAAGACTTGCTCCAAAGTTGCTAAGCCTTCATCGAATTTTTCAAGGAGAATCTGTGCTTTGCCTAATTCGAAGAGGGCAAAGGTTTCACGGCGGTGATCGTGGCCGGTTTCAAAGACATCGATTGCCTTGCGGGCGGTTTCAAGTGCGAGTTCGCCCTCGTTCAGCTCAATAAGACATGAGGCCATTTTTTGATCACACCGCGCAACGTGAATAACCTCTTTGTTGCGCTTAAATAATATGCGCGCCTCTTTAAATGAATCTATAGCTTTTTCGTAGTTCTTTAATTCACGTTCTGCGCAACCGATTAAGTGCAGATCATTCGCTGCACCAATCTCATTACCATCCACCAGATGCTCTTGGGCACATTCACGCATCGTCTCAACTACTTTGTAATACTTTTTTGATGTGTACCACCACTCGCCAAGTGTGCAGGCAAGCTCTAGGGCAATAGGTGATTTATTTTCACGCAAAATCTCAACGGCTTTACTCATTGCAGTTGCAGCCTCATCCATACGCTTTAACTGATTGAGGTTGTAACCAATTGCTGAATAGGCTTGAGCTAGACCTTCACTGGGTGCACTTGCACCTAAGGTTGAATAAATATCTCGCGCCGTTTCGGCAAGGGCTAAAGCCTCGTCATACTGTCCGCGTGCATAGATTCTGGCGCTGAGTTCGTAATACGTGCTAGCCCGCTCTTCGCCATCGACTTCAGGAATTCGATCCCAGAGCATCTCCTCTGTGATGATTTCTTCCATCTCATCGTCTTCGCCCACGCAGACCGCCTCTCCCGTGCACACGCTTTACGCGACTCTATACGCAAACACTTCAAGGCGAGCCTGATTAGCGATTCTCGGATTTCAAATAGACAGCCCTTGAGCTCTGCCTTAGGCTTTCTACCTGCGAATCATTTGCATCTAGAAGGGGCGGATATGAACGTTGTTGTAAAGGCCCCCCAACCCCTGCGCCAGCGCCTTAGCCCCGACGAGTGGCGCCGAATGGCGGCAATGTTTGCTCTGATTCTCTTCTTGCATGTAGCCGGTGCCTTACTGATGTGGAAGGCCACCACTGGCAACTACAGACTCAGCGATGGCTCACTCTTTGGTTGGGGCACGGCCGCCCTTGCCTACATATTGGGAATGCGCCATGCATTCGATGCCGATCACATCAGCGCCATTGATAACACAACTAGAAAGTTAATGTCTGAAGGCCAACGTCCATTAGCAGTTGGTTTCTTTTTCTCGCTCGGTCACTCATCAGTAGTTTTCCTACTCACCATATTACTTGGCTTTGGTATCAAGACTCTTGGATCACAGCTAAATGATGATAATTCAGCACTGCAGCACTACACGGGGCTAATTGGAATTTCAGTCAGTGGTACTTTCTTGATGATAATCGGAGTCTTAAATTTAATAGTCTTAGTTTCAATAGTTGGTGTCTTTATTCAGATGCGCAAAGGGACATATAGTGAAGAAGAGTTAGAGAAACACCTCGACTCTCGTGGGTTACTGATGCGTTTCTTCGGGCCAATAGCCCGTCGAATCGATGCTTCATGGAAGATGTATCCACTTGGAATTTTATTTGGATTGGGTTTTGACACCGCAACTGAAGTAGGGCTACTCATTTTAGCGGGATCATCAACCATTGCAGGGCTGCCATGGTGGGCGATGATTTCATTGCCATTTTTCTTTGCCGGTGGAATGAGTTTGCTTGACACCATCGATGGATCGTTTATGAATTTTGCTTATGGTTGGGCATTTTCAAAACCTGTTCGCAAGGTGTACTACAATATTATTATTACTGGCCTCTCTGTAGCCGTTGCGCTTTTCGTTGGCGGACTTGAACTCTGCCAAGTCTTTGCCCGACAGTTAAATCTCACCGGTGGCTTCTGGGATTACGCGTTGGCCTTCGATTTAAACAGTGCTGGATACTTTATTGTTGGAGCTTTCGTTGTTGTGTGGACAATTGCACTTTTGCTGTGGAAATACGGCAAAATTGAAGAGCGCTGGCACAACAAGGCTCATGCTGCTCAACTTTCTCGAGGTGAGCAAAGCGATCACACCGCCGCAGGTATTGATTTAGGTCCAATTAAAGATGGATTCACAATCGATTAATGTGGTCAAAGTAAGCAAAAATCCAGGGTAGAATAAGCCACGTTGATGCAACCGCATCAAAGTACTTCCCTTAAGCGCGGCACATGCAGCGCTACTTGCGAGTCTTATCACCACCCTGACGGCCATTAAGCGCCAGTCACACCCGAGACGCGCTTGTCGTCTCGATTGGTATGCATTTCTATGTCTCTACAACCACGTACCCCCGCGCCTGGAAAAGCCCGTCGCGCAGCCTCAGTTGGCAAACCTAAACGTTCAAAGAAAGCAGCTGAATATAAAGCTGCTGACCCTAAAGCACGCCATACAACTG
>WLHF01000005.1 GCA_009702835.1 Actinomycetota bacterium | reverse complement strand
TCTCTTTGCTAACGCCAGTACTTTCACATCTTGGTGCTGCAGCCACATGGTCTGATGCATTTTTGCTCGTTGCAAGTCTGATTGCACAGATACTCATGGTCTACGAAAAGATAGAGTCTTGGGTTCTATGGCTCATCGTTGATGCAGTGGGCACGATTCAATATGCAGTGCTTGGCTATTGGTTTACGGCACTTCTCTACTTCGCATTTACAGTAGTTGCAGTAGTCGGTTGGAAGCGCTGGAATGACACTTATAGCCATTGATGGACCAGCCGGTGCCGGTAAAACGACTTTAGCTGCCAAATTTTTTGCAGAGTATTCGGTCGATAAATCAGTTGTCGTTATTCATATGGATGACTTATACGATGGCTGGGATAACGCGCTTAACGATTCTCTCACATCTACCTTGGCTGAAATTCTTCAGGCATATAAAACTGCGAGTGTGTTCACTCTTTCAATTTTTAATTGGAAGACTAAGTCCTTTGATTCAACTCGCAGCTTTCAACCGAGTGAGATTGTGATACTTGAAGGAGTGGGGGCGGGGCAAAAAATAGTGCGTGATGCCGGCGCTACCCTGTACTGGCTAGATATCGAGCCCGAAAGGGGATTAGCTCGAGTCCTACATCGCGATGGTTTCGAAATAGAGAGCCAGATGCGTAGTTGGCAGATCACACAAGATGCTCATTTTGAAGGTGATGCAACCCGCATGCATGCCGACCACATTATTACTTCACAGGCCTAATGGGCGCGCCCCGAGCCCTTCTTTAAGCTCGAATCCATAAAATTCACCACATGTCGGATCTATCGGGTGAGCTCATAGATAGCCGCTATCAATTAATTCGACAGGTTGCTAATGGTGGAATGGCTTCAATTTATGAAGCCATGGATACACGTTTAGATCGTAAAGTTGCAGTAAAGATAATGCACCCCCACTTGGCCCAAGATGATGCATTTGTGAGTCGATTTATACGCGAGGCTAAGGCTGCGGCAGCACTTTCGCATCCCAATATCGTCGCCGTACAAGATCAAGGGTGGAATCAAAGTGGTGTGCCCGCCGTTTTTTTGGTCATGGAGTTAATCGAAGGAAGCACGTTGCGCGAATATCTCAATGAGCGCGGGCGATTCGAAATCAAAGATGCCATGAATTACTTAACACCGATTCTCAGCGCTCTTGCTGCAGCTCATGCGATTGGAATCGTGCATCGTGATATGAAACCTGAAAATATCTTAATCTCGAAAGAGGGACGAATTAAGATCGCCGACTTTGGATTAGCCCGTGGTGAGATTATTGGCTCTACTATGACTGCAGAATCAAGTGTCATCTTGGGCTCGGTCTCCTACCTTTCCCCCGAACAGGTCCAACGCGGTGTCGCCGATGCTCGCAGTGATGTTTACGCAGTTGGAATCGTGGCCTTTGAAATGTTGACGGGCGAGAAACCTTTTATCGGCGATACCCCGATTCAAATCGCATATATGCATGTCAATCAAGATATTCCACCTCCTCGATCTAAGCGCAAAGAGATTCCGCAGGCACTCGATGATCTGATTAGCCGTGCAACCAACAGAGACCCAGATAAACGTCCTCGAGATGCAGGTGAATTTCTCAGCTCCCTCGAGGCGATTGCCGGAGAATTAGATCCTAAGAAGAACCAGTTGAAGTTAGAGCTCGATCTTCCCGTTGATGCCATTCGCGAGAAATCACGAACTAAGGCAAAGCAAGAGATTGTTGCCGAGCCAAGTATTGAGATTAAAGAGAGCACAAGAGATATTCGCCGTCGCGAAGAGAAAAGGCACCGAGCCAGTAAACGCGTGCGCCGTAATCGCAAAGTTGCCCTCGTGCTTGCAATCGCACTGGGCATCGGTGGCTGGTACACACTCGTAGGTCCAGGCTCTCGGATAGTTGTTCCATCTACAGTTGGTGCTTCATACGATGAAGCAATCTCATCGCTGACGCCTCTTGGACTCACCAACGTCATTATTGAAAAACGCTTTGATGAAGAGATAGCGGCGGGAACAATTATTGAATCAATTCCACCAGGTGGAGGTCGTGTAGATACTGGTGGCGAGGTCACCCTGGTTATTTCTAAAGGCGTCGAGCGTTACACGATCGCATCTCTTGTTGGATTAACCCCACAAGCAGCTGCCGCCGAGATTACAAAGAGCCCACTCACAGTTGGATCAACGAGTGAAATCTTTAGCAACAAAATCCCTAAAGGATTAGTTGTCTCCTCTGATCCTAAGGCTGGCACAAAAGTAAAGCGAGGTTCAGCTGTAAATATCGTTCTCAGCAAAGGCGTTGAAACGATTGCCCTTGCATCCTATATTGGTAAAAGTGGCGAGCAAGCTCTCAATGAATTAACTGATGCTGGTTTCAATGTAGAGAGCACATATATATTTGATGAAAAAGCCCTCACTGGCTCCGTTGTTTCTCAATCCCCTGCTGGAAATAGCGATGCCCCAAAGAGTTCAACCGTGATACTCATTGTCTCAAAGGGATCCCAGTTCGTATATATTCCTAATGTATTCTCACTTGAAGAGTCCAAGGCTGTAAAAACACTTAAGGATTTAGAGCTCAAAGTTATCGTCAAGAAATTAGGGGCTAAAAAGATTAAGAAGGTCACGAATATTTCGCCTCAAGTGGGCAGCAAGGTTAAACGTGGCAGTACGGTCACAATTACCGTAGGGTAGGCCGATGCCCAAGCAACGTTCCCGTATCGGTGCACATACTCCGACCACCGGTGGAATGGCTAAGCGCTCCATTGAATATGCAAAAACTACTGGTGCCGAAGTTATCCAAGTCTTTGCTTCGAGTCCGCGAATGTGGGCGATGCCGGCGGCAAAACCGGAGTTGGATAACGCCTTTAAGGTAAAGGCTGCAGAGCTCGATATTGAAACTTATGTGCATGCGCCATTTCTTATTAACTTAGGCTCTCCCACCGAAGCAACCTACTTAAACTCTCTGGCATCAACTGCCTACTCTCTCAAACGTGGCTCCGATATCGGAGCACTTGGTGTCGTTATTCATACTGGCTCTGCGGTAGAAACCACGCATGTTGAGCGAGCCTGGAAGCAGATTCACGAAGGAATGATGCCGATTCTGGATGCACTATCCGATGATTCCCCCTTCTTACTCCTTGAACCCACTGCTGGACAGGGGCAATCACTGGTAAAAAAATTAGATGATCTTGAAAACTATTTGAAAGCTCTCGAATACCATCCAAAAGTTGGAATCTGTCTAGATACCTGTCATGTCTTTGCCGCAGGACACGACATTGCCGTCAAAGGTGGAATGGCCAAGACTTTAGATTTACTCGTAGAAATAGCTGGAGTAGAGCGCTTTAAATTAGTACATGCCAATGACTCCATGGATGTCTGCGGAGCGCTCAAAGATCGTCACCAGAACATCGGTGATGGACATATCGGTATCGACCCCTTTGCAGAACTTCTCGCCCATCCTGCAACAGCCGGCGTTCCACTGGTTTTAGAGACACCTGGAATGGAAGAAAAGCACACCTTAGAGGTTGCACTTCTTAAGAATTTGAGAGATAAGAAGTGAGCAACGCTAAACATCTCTACAAAATGAAGTTAGCACCCTGGGCTCTCCTTTCAGTTGCAATGGCCTGGGGCCTCTCATTTGTGATTATGAAAGATGCAATCCAAAGGCAGAGTGTCAATAACTTTCTCTTTACACGCTTTGCTGTAGCTACAGTTGTAATGCTGATAATTCGGCCGCAAGTTCTTAAGCTAATGAATCGAGATTTGCTACTACGCGCGGGTGCTGCAGGAGTTTTTTTAGGTAGTGGATATATCTTCCAGACTCTAGGTCTGGAGCGGACTGGGGTTGCAATTACAGGCTTTGTCACCGGTCTCTACATTGTCTTGACTCCATTTTTTGCCGCGCTCATCCTGCGCCACCGTGTTACTGCCTTCACCTGGAGCTGTGTTGCAATGGGAACCATTGGTCTTGGACTTTTATCCATCCATGGCTGGTCAGTTGGCTTTGGAGAGCTCTTAACATTTATTAGTGCGATTCTCTTTGCCCTCCATATCATCGCTCTGAGTAAATGGAGTCCTGGCCGAGACACCTATGCCATGACCGTCGTTCAACTTGGGATGTGTTCTGTTGTGGCAGGTATCGCATCGATTCCTGGCGGATATGCTCCACCTCCTGATGCTGATGTATGGGGTGTAGTGATCTTTACTGCAGTCTTTGCAACTGTAATAGCTTTTATTATTCAAACCTGGTCACAGGCCCATATGAGCCCAATTAAAGTTGCAGTGATTTTAACGATGGAGGTTGTATTCGCCGCTCTCTTTGCAATCATCTTCGGGGGTGAAAGCCTTAATCTGCAAAGCTCCATAGGCGGAGTCATGGTGGTAACAGCTATGTATTTGATAGTAATGAAAGAAGAGAAGTAGGCTTACAACTATGGCAATAGACCTTCGCTCCGATACCGTCACTCGACCAAGCCCAGGCATGCGAGATGCCATGGCACATGCTGTAGTCGGTGATGACGTCTTTGGCGATGATCCAACGGCTAACTCTCTCGAAGAGCGCGTTGCCGCTATGTTTGGAAAAGAGGCAGGATTATTTGCACCCACTGGATCTCTTGCCAATCAATTAGCGATTCGTATGTTGGTGGCTCCAGGAGAGGAGCTACTGGCCGAGACAAACTCCCATATCGTCCGTGCCGAACTTGGCGCAGCTGCAGTTTTTAGCGGAATCACTACCAGAACTTGGCCAGCTATTCATGGGCTATTAAAAGCATCTGATGCCCTTGAAATTGCTCGGCCCGATTCAGGGCCTTACTTAGTCTCAACTACTGCGATAGCAGTAGAAAACACGCATAACTTTGGTGGTGGAACGGTGCAACCAATCAGTGAAATTGCAGCCCTGCGCATAGGTGCCGACAATTTGGGAATAGCACTTCACTTAGATGGTGCGCGCATCTGGAATGCCCATATCGCAAGCGGTGTTTCTTTTATCGACTATGGAAAGTATTTTGACACGATTAGTGTCTGTTTATCTAAGGGATTAGGTGCACCGATTGGCTCAATCATGCTCGCCTCTAAGGTGCATGTTGCTAAGGCTCGTCAATGGCGCAAGCGTTACGGCGGAGGTATGAGACAGGTTGGTATTTTGGCGGCGGCCGGACATTACGCCCTTGATAATAATATTGAACGTCTTGCCGATGATCATCGACGTGCCAAAGAGTTAGCAGTAGCGATTGCTGGAGTCCACTCCTCATTAATTGATCCAAGCGGAGTTCAAACAAATATCGTTGGCTTAGATTTATCGGCTATGTCATTCACCGCCGCCGAACTTACTCAGCGTTGTCGCGATGGCGGACTTTGGATTGCCGCCCTTGGCCCAAAGTATGCACGCCTAGTCACTCACATGGATTTCGATGATTCTCAGTGCGAACAAGCGATTGAGATTTTAAAGAAAGCCCTCGTGGCTTAATAGCCACTCCTTTTTATCAACACCATAGGCATAGTTACCAAGAGCTCCCCCGGTCTTTACAACTCGGTGACAAGGCACAACTAACATGATTGCATTAGTGGAACAAGCAGTACCCGCTGCACGCACCGCCGCAGGAGAGCCTGCCCTATCTGCTAACTCGGCGTAAGAGATTACTTTTCCTGGCGCTATTTTGCGCATCCCTTTCCACGCCGCTTGAGAAAAGGCGGCACCCTCTTGCCGGGTTTTAATCGCATTAATCGCACTTAAATCACCATCGAAGTAATCACCGATCAGATCTGAGATAACTGGAATCGATTTAACTACTCTGACATCTTTGCCGATTTTAAATGCTGAAATTGTTGAAAGATTTGCACCAATAAGAATCTGATCATCGGCCAGTAAATTCAGTATGCCAATCGGGCTCTTCAGTGATGTAACAAGTAAAGGCACTTGCCTAAATTAGCGCTCACGCAGCATTTCGGCAACTAAAAATGCTAGCTCAAGTGACTGCGCATGATTTAGACGAGGGTCACAAGCACTTTCATATCGAGTTGCCAAATCTTCATGTGAAATCTGTTCTCCACCACCAACACACTCAGTGACATCATCGCCTGTGAGCTCGATATGTACGCCACCAGGGTGTGTCCCGAGCGCCTTATGTACTTCAAAGAAGCCTCTGACCTCATCCATAACATCATCAAAGCTACGTGTTTTATAGCCAGATGGAGCCTCATAGGTATTGCCATGCATGGGATCACATACCCATAAAACCTTTGCTCCTGATTTAGTTACCCCATCAACTAGCGCAGGTAAGAGTTGGCGAATCTTGTCGGCTCCCATTCGTGTAATAAAGGTAATACGACCTGGTTCACGATCTGGATCTAATTTTTCAATGAGTGCTAATGCATCATCGACCGTTGACTTTGGTCCAAGCTTGACACCAATTGGGTTGCGAACCTTGGATGCAAAATCAATATGTGCGCCATCTAATTGACGCGTGCGCTCACCAATCCAGATAAAGTGGCCTGAGACATCATAGGGATTTCCAGTACGTGAATCGATACGCGTTAACGCCTTTTCATACTCCAAGATGAGCGCTTCGTGGCTTGAGAAGAAATCAACGGCCTTGAAAGATTCAGGGTTAACGCCAGCTGATTTTACGAAGGCAAGTGCGCGGCCGATTTCATTAGCCATTTGTTCATAGCGAACACCGACAGATGAATCACGGATAAATCCTTTGTTCCACTCATGTACTTGGCGAAGATCGGCAAAGCCACCCTGCGTAAATGCGCGCACCAAGTTAAGGGTTGCCGCTGATGTGTTGTAGACACGTACTAAGCGATGTGGGTCAGGCGTGCGCGATGTTTCATTGAACTCAATATCATTGACTGCATCGCCACGATAGGCCGGCAGAGTTACATCTCCACGAACCTCCATGTCATTGGAGCGTGGTTTTGCGAACTGCCCAGCCATTCGTCCAACTTTTATAACGGGAAGACTTGAGTGGTACTGCAAAACGGCGGCCATCTGCAAGATAGTTTTAATTCGGTTACGAATCGAATCGGCCGTTGCAGCTGCAAAAGTCTCAGCGCAGTCTCCGCCCTGTAACCAAAACGCCTTTCCATCGGCGGCTAATGCGATGCGCGCTTTGAGATCATCGCACTCACCGGCAAATACCAGTGGCGGAAAAGATTTCAACTCTGCAACAGCGGCCTTAATAGGCGCACCCTCTGGACCGCCCGGCCAGTTAGGTTGCTGAGCGGCAACTAATCCAGGTGTGAAGAGTGAATCAAGTGAGGTGCTCATATGGATAAGAGTAGAGAGTCAGGGGCCGATCGCGAGATGCGATTAACCAAAGAAAATCTCGGCCTCCTTGTAACGTTCAAGAGGTACCAACTTAAGCTTTTCAGTCGCCGATGCCAGTGGAACACGGACAATATCTGTGCCATGAAGTGCGACCATTTTTCCCCAGTCACCTTCATGGGCCGCCGTTATTGCATGTAGCCCAAAGCGAGTTGCAAGGACTCGGTCAAAGGCCGTTGGAGAGCCACCACGTTGAATATGTCCAAGCACTGATGTGCGCGCCTCTTTACCGGTCTCAGCTTCGATCTGTTCGGCAAGCCAATCACCGACTCCGGCCAGCTTGACGTGGCCAAATGAATCTAAACTCTGATCCTTGACTGTCATGTCTCCATCAAGTGGAATCGCACCTTCGGCGATAACAATTATTGGGGCGTAGTGAGACTTGAAACGAGATTCAACCCATTCGCATACTTTCTCTACAGAGAATTTTTGCTCTGGAATCAAAATACATGCCGCACCTCCAGCAAGTCCTGCGTGCAGTGCGATCCAGCCAGCATGCCGGCCCATCACTTCAACGATTAATGCGCGGTGATGAGATTCTGCCGTTGTGTGTAAACGGTCGATCGCTTCAACGGCAATATTGACTGCGGTATCAAAACCAAATGTGTAATCGGTATTTTCTAAGTCATTATCGATTGTCTTTGGAACACCCACTACTTTGACTCCAAGTGAATCGAGCTTTGTCGCAACGCCTAGTGTGTCTTCGCCACCGATTGCAATCAAGGCATCGATTCCAGCTTTAGCTAAATTCTCTTTAATCTTTTCTACGCCGCCCTCGATCTTAAAAGGGTTCGTGCGTGATGATCCAAGGATTGTTCCGCCGCGCGGCAAGATTCCTCGAGTAGTCTCAATTGTGAGCGGCATTGTTAAGCCCTCAAGTGGGCCCTTCCAACCATCACGAAAACCAACGAACTCATGACCGTACTCTTTAACGCCCTTGCGGACTACGGCACGGATAACGGCATTTAGACCAGGACAATCTCCACCACCAGTAAGCACGCCAATACGCATTTTTAACTCCACTACAAAAAATTATTGATGACGGGTTATCTCAAGCAATTTCGCCCTAGCTGTGGTCAACGCTGACTAGGACAGTCTAGCCTTTACCTATGGCTAATCGACAACTCATTGCAGGCGTGGACTCTTCTACTCAATCAGTAAAAGTAGTTATCCGTGAAGCTAATACTGGAGAGTTGGTTCGTGAAGGCCGTGCCGCTCATCCTGATGGCACAGAAATCGATCCCGCCCTTTGGAACTCCGCCCTTGATACTGCACTGAGCAACGCCGGTGGTCTTGATGGAGTTGCCGCGATTTCGATAGCTGGACAGCAACATGGGATGGTCGCACTCGATAGCAATGGAACAGTTATTCGCCCGGCACTGTTATGGAATGACACGCGCTCTGCGCAGGCTGCCCTTGATTTAAACCGTGAGCAAGGCGGCAATGCGCAAATATCTAGAAAAGTCGGGTCGGTTTTAGTTGCATCATTTACAGCCAGCAAGCTGCGTTGGATGGCAGATCACGAGCCACAGAATGCGGCCAAAGTTGCAGCAGTTGCACTTCCACATGATTGGCTGTCGTGGCAGTTACAAGGTGGAAAAGATTTGAATAAATTATTCACAGACCGCAGCGATGCATCGGGTACTGGTTACTTTGATCCAACCACATCGCACTATCGCGAAGATATTCTGCGTCTTGCACTGCGTCATGATTCAGAGATAGTGCTGCCCACAATTATTGCACCGAATAAATTTGGTGGCACAACGTCAACAGGGATTCCTATCGCTGCTGGCGCCGGAGATAACGCTGGTGCAGCACTCGGTCTACAAGCACAGCCTGGTGATGTTGTTATCTCTCTAGGTACAAGCGGTACGGCCTTTGCAGTATCTGACACACCGACTCATGATTCAAGTGGTGCTGTTGCAGGATTTGCCGATGCAACAGGGCGATTCTTACCACTTGTCTGCACACTTAATGCGGCGAGAATTTTAGATGCTGCCACACGCATCTTAGGAAAAACTCATGATGAGGTTGGCGCATTGGCACTGAGCTCTGTTGCCGGCGCCCATGGCCTAACACTCTTGCCATATTTTGAGGGCGAACGCACTCCAAATCGTCCCGATGCAACGGGTGTCTTTTCTGGCATGAATCTCAACAATTCGAACCCCGCCGATATCGCTCGCGCAATGATCGAAGGCATGATGTGTGGTTTGACTGATGCAGTTGATGCATTGATCGCATTAGGTGTCAGTGTAAATCGCATAGTAATAATTGGTGGAGCGGCAAAAAATTCAGCGATTCCAGTGATTGCCAGCGCATTAATGGGGCGTGAAGTGGTTGTGCCTCCAGCAGGTGAGTATGTCGCCGATGGCGCAGCTAAGCAGGCGGCATGGGCTCTCTTGGGCCAAATGCCACAATGGAATCTTGGTGAAGTGACACATCACACAACAAAACCAACACCTGATGTGATGAATCGCTATCGAACTCTGCGCGATAACACCGCAGATTGGTAGGGACTGTGCTGTTAGAGTACGTGCAATGAGATGCTTTGGTTGGGATGCAGTAGCGGTGGAAACTGTTGATTTATATCTCCGAGTGATCGCATAAATGTCACGTAAATCCTGGATTCAATTTGGAATCGTCGGCTTTTTATGGGGAATTCCATACCTTCTCATGAAGGTAGCAGTCGCCGATATTCCGCCCCCGCTTATCGTCGCTGGGCGAACATTAATTGGCGCAGCAATTTTAATCCCTATCGCAATGCATAAGAAAACTTTTATGGATGCAGTACGGGGGATCAAATATGTTCTGCCATATGCATTTCTTGAAATGGTCGGGCCCTGGATTCTTATAACAAATGCTGAAAAAGAGATCTCATCAGGTCTTGCCGGTCTTTTAGTTGCCACTGTCCCAATTTTTGCAACCATCTTCACATCGCTGCGCGGAGATCATTCGGTATGGGAGAGAAAGCGCGTCTTGGGAATCATCATTGGCTTTATCGGAATCATTGCCTTAGTTGGAATTGAATCGATTACCGGAAGCAGTAATCCAAAAGCGATCGCTATGGTTATTCTGGCTTCAATGCTCTATTCCTACGCCGTCTTGATGGTGACCTCAAACCTACCCGGTGTCGATGGAATCGCAATCAATGGCTTAGCCATGGCGATTACCTGTCTGTTTTATACCCCGATAGCGATAGCGATGTGGCCAAGTAATCCAGTCTCGACAAATGCCATAGCCGCTCTTGTCGCACTGGGAGTCTTTTCAACGGCAATCGCTTTCATGCTCTTCTTTAGTGTCATTATTGAAATCGGAGCAGCACGTGGATCGTTAACTACTTACGTCAATACTGCAGTTGCCGTTGTCCTTGGAATTATTATCTTAAACGAACCAATTACTCTTGGAATTATCGTTGGTCTGCCACTAGTCGTTCTCGGCTCTTATTTTGCCAGTCGAAAAACTACCTTAGTGGTTATCGCCGAACCCTAAGCGCTCTAACAACTTAGGGTCGCGCTGCCACTCTTTTGAAACCTTGATGTGGAGACCAAGGAATATCTTGGCAGCTAATGCTCGTTCGATATCGGCCCGTGCACGTATGCCAATCTCTTTTAGACGGGTACCTTGATGGCCGAGCAAAATAGCACGCTGTGTATCGCGCTCAACATGAATAGTTGCATGGACATCGTAAAAGGGACGCGAACCCTTTTCCTCTCGCTCACCAAACTCATCAATTGTTACCATGATCGAATGAGGCAACTCTTCACGCACATCCTGCAGCGCGGCTTCACGGATAAATTCGCAGATCAACTGTTCTATCGCTTGATCACTAGTCGTGCCCGGAGGGTAATAAGCAGGTCCTACCGGAAGATTTTTTCCGATCAGCTCGTTCAATAAATCGATCTGACTATGAATCGCTGCCGATACTGGAATTATTTCATCCCACACAAAGCCTTGAGCCAAAGCCATGATGCCAGCTAGGCGTAGAGCAAGCTTTTCCTTGGATAGTAAATCAGTCTTAGTAACGACTGCAAACTTTTTCGCTCGTGGGTGCTTCGCAATCTCATTTGCAATAAAAATATCACCAGCCCCGGAGCTCTCATCGGCTGGAATACATAAAATCACAATATCGACTGAGTCCATACTCTGATCGACAAGGGCGTTAAGGCGCTGGCCCAAGAGAGTCTTGGGTTTGTGTACACCAGGGGTGTCGACAAGTACGGCTTGGAAATCTGGGCCATGCACAATGCCTCGGATAGCGCTACGTGTTGTGTTGGGATGATGTGATGTGATTGCGATTTTGCTACCAACTAAGGCGTTGATAAGAGTGGATTTTCCAACGTTTGGACGGCCAACAATGGCAACGAAACCCGAACGGTGTTCACCCATGAGCTCATTCTCTCATCTATTGGCTCCTACAAACTCCACTGCATCTGCCACCGATGTAACGATCTCTGCAGCGCGCTCTCCTATTAAACGATGACATCCCTCACTCGTGGGTGAGTTTATTGGTCCAGGAATCGCCATCACTGGACGCAATAACTCTGCGGCATCGCGTGCGGTGCGCAGAGATCCACTTCGAAATGCCGCCTCCACAACTAGGGTGGCCACAGATAGTGCGGCGATTAAGCGGTTACGTGTTAAAAAACGTGCAGGTAATGCAGGATGCCCTGGCATTACTTCGGTAAGAATTGCACCTGACTCGCAGATCTCTGCAAATAATCGAGTATTACCCACTGGGTAGTTAATATCGATCCCAGATGCAATGACGGCTACGGTAATACCTTCAGCGATTAATGCACCTTTATGTGCAAAGGAATCGATGCCATATGCACCACCACTGACAATCCCCCACTCTCGATCGACAAAGCCTGCTGCAAAATCTCCAGCGATACGTGCACCATAGTTTGTGGGGTTACGGGTGCCAACGATTGCAAGGGATTGCATCGAAAGCGCTTCAAGATTTCCCTTTGCGATGAGGGCGATAGGTGGTGCAACTAAATCCTCTACCTGAATCGGCCACGAAGGGTCTCCTGGTATTAAAAACTCCGCCTGTGCAGCCTCAATAATCGAAAGTACTTGATCTGCTGTTGTTATTGAAATCTTTGTAATTAATGTATTGAACTTAATTCGGTCGTAGCCACCCCTTTGTAACTTCTCGATCACCTTTAATGCGCCTTGGGAAAATATCTCACTCATCCAGAATGGATGTCCGCCCTCAATTGCACTAAAAAGAACTGCTCGTGCCTCTCGCTCATTCATATCTCAATACCTCCACGCATTGAATGTGCCTGTGTTACATCGGCCAACGTTGGTAGGTCATGACCATGTAGATCGGCCAGAGTCCAAGACACTCGAGCAATCTTGTGCACTCCCCGCGCCGTAATATGTTCGCGTTCGAGTTCATCATGTAGAAAGCTCATCGCAGCACGCTCTGGTTGAAAAACCGTGCGTAATAAGCGCGCTGGTATCTGCGAGTTAAGGCTATAACCAAGCCCGGCAAAGCGTTGCTCGGCAACTGCACGTGCGGCAATTACCCGCATGCGGATATCAGCGCTGGCTTCGCCAAGTTCGCTGCGCGCCATATCGACGCGCCCTACTGGGTCAACGTGCACACGCAGATCTATACGATCTATTAGCGGACCTGAGAGTTTGCCTAAATAACGTCTAACCTGTTGCGAAGTACAGGTGCATTGACGGCCACGCCCACTGAACTTTCCGCATGGACATGGATTAGCTGCAAGTACAAGCAGAAACTGTGCGGGGAAAGTCACATTTCCGATACTGCGCGCGATAGTAATTGTTCCGGCCTCGAGAGGTTGGCGCAGTGAATCTAAAACCCCCGATGGACACTCTGGTGCTTCATCAATAAAAAGAACCCCATGATGTGCCAACGAACATGCACCAGGCTTAATTGCATGTGCACCTCCCCCGACCATTGCAACTCTCGTTGTTGTGTGGTGAGGACTAACTATTGGAGCTATACGTGATGTTGGCGATCTCGTTGCAAATGTTCCCACTAATGAGTGTACGGCGGTAACTTCTAACGCCTGAGAAATCTTAAGCTGCGGCATAATCGTTGGAATTCTTTCGGCGATCATTGTTTTACCTGCCCCAGGTGGACCAATCAGTAAAATATGATGACCGCCAGTTGCCGCAATTTCTGCCGCAAGGCGCGCCTCAGGCTGTCCAGCAACATCGGCGAAATCTAAACGCTCATCTACTTCCTCCCATCGGTAATCAATCTCATCGGAGAGTTCGCGCTCTCCTGTGCGCAGCCAACGCAGAACACTCTTTAAATGCCCCATCGCAATTATCTCCATACCCTGCATCAGCTGTGCTTCAGCGGCATTGGCAGTTGGTACTACTGCTGTGGTAACTCCAGATTTCTGGGCGGCCATTAGTGCAGGTAGAACTCCGCGCACCGAACGGATGTGACCATCGAGTGAAAGCTCTCCAAGAAAAACAATTCTATTAATGCGATCTACTGGAATAGTTTCGTGAGCTGACAGAAGGGCGATGCAGATCGCTAAATCAAAGCCAGATCCGCTCTTAGGTAGCCAAGCAGGTGAGAGTGAAACGGTAGTTTTTCTATTAGGCCATACCTCGTTGCAGTTAACAATGGCGGCACGTACCCGTTCGCGAGATTCAGAGAGAGCGGCATCAGGTAGTCCAAGGAGTGTGTAGGTAGGAAGTCCATCTGCGATATCGACCTCCACTGTCACAAGATGTCCATCTAAGCCAAGGAGTGCAACCGATGTGGTCTGGGCCAAGCTCATAATAGGTTGGCTCTATATTCAATCGAATGTGAACCATCGGGTGCGATTAATACTGCCGCAACATCGATCTGATATTCGCATCCCAATGCGCCATGCGTAGCTAGCCAACCTAGGGCCAAGCGCTGCATGCGGTGGGCCTTGTCGCGGTTAATGGCTTCGAAGGGGTGGCCAAAGGCCAGCGATGAGCGCGTCTTGACTTCGATGAAGGCAAATACGCCCGTTGGTTGCAGTGCAACGATATCGATCTCACCCTCGCGAATACGCCAGTTGCGCTCGATAATCTCGGCATTGCGGGCAGTTAAATACCGTGTAACAACTTCTTCGCCAAAGGCGCCAGTGCGTTGATTATTTTTTATCTGCATAGACGGTGACGATAAGGAGCTACTCTGACAAGGTCAGTCAAACGAGATTTACTTGTGGATGAGCGCTGCAATATTTGAAAATGAACGTCGATGCTCTATACACGTGCCGTGAGTATTGAGGGCATCCGCATGTGCGGCAGTGATATACCCCTTGTGCCCAGCAAAGCCATACTCTGGAAACTGTGAATCCATCTCACGCATAATGCGATCTCTGGTCACTTTTGCGATGATTGATGCTGCACTAATCGATACAACAACTTGGTCGCCCTTCCATACAGCTAAATTGGGTAGACCTAATCCCTCGATTGCATAGCCATCGGTTAAAACATATGCAGGCGTTTGTTCTAATCCATGTACCGCGCGGCGCATTCCATCGAGATTGGCTGCATGTACCCCACGTGAATCAACTTCACTCGCTGGAACAATAACAACGCTAATAGATGCGGCAACTAACTGAATGAGTTCGAAAATCTCTTCTCGCTTTTTCTCAGATATCTCTTTTGAATCGCGCACCGCAGATAGTTCGGGTGCGAAGGGATCATGCAAGATAACCGCTGCAATTACGAGTGGGCCTGCACATGCGCCACGGCCAGCTTCATCAACACCTGCAATTGGTGCTATTCCTGCATTGATGAGCAGCTGCTCGATCACCTTCATTAAGAGCTACTTAACAACGTCGATCTGTGGAATATAAGTAAAATTCTTCAGCGGCCATATCACGGCAAGGACTCGCCCAGTAACTCGAGAGAGTGGGACCATTCCCTTATTAACATCATCTTGGTGGTAGCGCGAATCAGCACTTGCACCACGGTGATCTCCCATCACCCAAATCTTCCCTTTAGGAACTGTGACATCGAATTTCATATCACTGGGTACATTGCCGGAAAAAATATATGGCTCGGTAATAGGTTTGTCATTAACCGTTAATTTTCCACCTTTTGTACAGCACACGATGTGATCGCCAGCAACACCAATTGTGCGCTTTACTAAATACTGTTTAGCTGGATTTGGCAGAACGCCTACTGCAACTAAGCCAACTTTAATCTTTGCAATATATTTATTCGATGAATAATCCGATGCTTCTGGTAACCATTTAGCGGGATCTCTAAAGACTACAACATCACCCCGTGAAATATTGTGCGAAGTAAATGGAACCCTGTTAACAGCCACACGATCTTGAATTTGTAAGGTGTTTTCCATTGAGCCCGAAGGGATGTAGAAAAACTGCACAAGGAAACTTTTAATAAATAGTGAAACTACTAGCGCTACAACGACTAAAACTGGGAACTCCCGAAGGAGGGATCCCTTACGACGCATTAGTTGGGAGCTTTAAGCTTGTGGAGTTTCGGCTTCAGCAACTGGCGCTTCTACAACTGCTTGCGCAACTGGCGCTTCTACAACTGTTTCGCTTTCAACGATAACTTCTGCAGCCACAACTGGAGCTGCAACTTCTGCCACAGCTTCTTCAATTACTGTCTCGGAGACTGGTGTTGAAAGAATTCCATCACCGTAGCCCTCAACGCCATCACGCTTTTCACGGATCTTGGCCGCCTTACCGCGAAGATCGCGTAGGTAATAAAGCTTGGCGCGACGTACTTCGCCCTTCTTTACTAACTCAATCTTTTCAATAACTGGTGTGTGCACTGGGAAGGTACGCTCAACACCAACACCGTAAGAAACCTTACGAACGGTAAAAGTCTCGCGCAGGCCATCACCTTGGCGACGCATAACGATTCCCTGGAAGACCTGAAGCCGACTCTTGCTACCTTCGATAACACGGACGTGAACCTTGAGCTCATCACCGGCACGAAACTGTGGGATGTCATGGCGCAGGGATACTGCATCTACGGCGTCAAGGATGTTCATCGTTCGTACCTAATTTCTCTGTATAGATTAAAAGCACTCGCTGTGGCGGTGCAGACGCATATCCTGCCATATGAGGGGCCTTCTACCGAAATCGAGCCCGAGTCACTGCGGAATCGCGCGTGAGAGCTGGCTAAAGAGATGGGCTCCAGCGGCCACTGTCAGATCCAAGCCATGCCAACTCTTCGTCTCAACAATCGCCCCAGCCTCACGGGCAATGAGTTCACCTGCCGCGAGATCCCATTCGCACAGACCAGTTTCAAAATAGCCATCAACTAATCCCGTTGCTACATTGCAGAGATCGACGGCAGCCGATCCCATACGGCGCATATCACGTATCTGGGGCACTAATGCATTGACTATCTTTAACTGCTCCTCACGTGTTTTAACATCGTAGGCAAAACCAGTGGATAAAAGTGCGCGATTGAGTTCGATGGGATTATTGCACTCGATCTTTACATCATTGAGAAAGGCTCCGCCGCCGCGCGATGCATACCAGGTCGAATTCGTAGTAGGTGAATGAACTACCCCAACTAAGGCCCCAGACTCATCTTTTACCGCAATGCTAATCGACCAACCGGGCAGGCCATAGAAATAATTTACAGTCCCATCAACTGGATCTATGACCCAAGTTAGCCCGCTTGTGCCAGTGCGGTTTGCACCTTCTTCGCCAATGATTCCATCGCTTGGGCGCGCTGCAAGAATTGCATCGACGATAAGTTTTTCACTGGCATGATCCATCTGTGTTGCAATATCGATAGCTGTTGATTTAACAGTTAAGTTCCATGATGCGGGGCGATCTATTAAGAGCTCTCCGGCTTGATGGGCAATAGTTAACGCTAGCTTGAGAATCTGTTCTGCATCATTCATGTTTGCAGTCTAGCCTGACATAGACTCACCTCTATGTTCACGGCCTATGGAACCCTCTTTCGCACCCCTGGTGCAATGAAGTTCTCTTTAACGGGAATTATTGGCCGAATGCCTGTCTCTATGGATTCGTTAGCACTTATTTTCATTGTTGTTGCCGCAAATGGCTCATATGCAATCGCAGGGGCTTTAAGTGCCACAGCATCTATTGTCATCTCAATCTTCATGCCCTACTGGGCTAGAGTCTCTGATCGAATTGGACAACGCGCACTTTTAATCCGCGTAGTCCCATTAAAGCTTATTGGATTGAGCATCTTTCTCCTGTTGGTTCTAAATGGCGCCCCTGTCTGGACATGGTTTCTTTCAATTATTATCGCCGAAGCAGCATCCATAAATCTTGGAGGACTAGTGCGTCGACGTTGGCTGCATGTGCTGAGCCCAGATAAAACTACAACGGCCGAGGATGAAAAAGATCGTCACATTATTAATACTGCCTACTCACTCGAGGCGCTCAATGATGAGTTTGTCTTTATCACCGGTCCAATTATTGCAACGGCCTGTGCGACATCGATTGCACCTGCAGCCGGTCTCATCGTCGGAATGCTTTTTCTAGGAGTTGGTATGCCACTGTTTGCCGTTCAAAGAGCTACTGAACCCCCGGCCTCACCCAAGAAAATGGTAGATCCGCATCCACCCGTCATTAGAAGTAAAAAACTCCAAGCCGTTGTACTTCCCATTGTCTTTGTTGGAGGATTCTTTGGGGCAATCGCTATTGCCACCATTGCATTTACTGATTTGTATGGAGAGAAGTCTCACTCTGGAGTTCTACTTGCAATTTGGGCAAGTGGAAGCGCAGTTGCTGCGGTTATTAACGGACTCATCAAATGGCGACTCTCACATGCAGCGCGCTTTATATTCTTTCTATTCTCTCTGACAGTTTTGAGTATTCCACTTCTCTTCGTGCAGTCAGTTCTAGCCCTTGGAGTAGCCCTCTTTTTCAATGGCTTTGCTATCGCCCCACTCATTGTTAATGCATACGGAGTCGCCGAATCTGCCGTGCCCCCTGGGCAAATCACAGAGACACTGAGCTGGGTTGTGGCGGGAATGCCGCTGGGTGGCGCACTCTCTAGCGTTATCGCAGGGTTGGTAATCGATAATTACGGCGCACAAACTGCGTACTGGGTTCCGCTGGGATTTATGATTGCCGCCCTTGTAGCCACGCTGCCTTACTTCACTACTTATAAGGCGCTCATCGGTTACTCTTCCAAACATGACTGAGCTGCGATTTATCGGAAAGAGCGATGAGGGCACTCATCTTTCACTTCACGATAGCGATGGCAACGAGTTCTCACTTCGCATTAGTGACTCACTACGTGCAACTGTAAATCAACCGCGTCTTGCATCTGTGCCCGAGCAAGAGGCCGACACAATCTCTGTTAAAGAGATTCAGCGACGTCTGCGTGCCGGCGAGCTACCTGAAGAGCTTGCACGTGAAAATAATATTTCAATGGAAAAGATTGAGCGCTTTTCAGGACCAATCTTGCAGGAGCGCATTTATATTATTGATCAAGCTCAACAGATTCCGATTCGCAAAGAAGGTGGGCGTGAGCCTGTAACACTTCTTGGTGTAGTGGTATCTCGCCTTGCTCCACGTAATGTTGATTTAGCCGATCTCTCATGGATCACTTGGCGCCACGAAGATGGCACATGGACAGTTGAACTTCACTATCCACATTCAAGCGGGCACGGCATTGCGCAGTGGAACTTTGATCCAACGCGTCGACTTGTTGCATCCCTCGATGAAAATGCACGCTGGATGATGGGCGATGAACCAACACCACGGCCAATCGTTGCGCCAGGACTTGTCTACTCCGAGTCCAATCACCCTGCACATCGCGAAGAGCGTGAAACTGAGCCAGAAGTTCCACGTCTTGCAGTAATTCGAGAGGCCCCAGATGATGAAGCAACGCGCGATGGCGTAGTTGCACGTGCGAAAGTTCCAAGCTGGGATGAAATTATGTTTGGCATTAAACCAACTGAAGATCAGTAGTTTTTCTAGCTAAGCGTTGTTGTAAGCAAACCTACCTGCGTTTCTGTCTCGCTATCGGCGCCATGATGGCCAACCATCGCACCTTCTTTATCAATACGGGCTGGATCGATTAATACAGCAGCCCCTTTAGCAACTGCAATCACTTCTCCCATACGGTCTAGCGAATCGGCACTGACTACGTCGCCAAAGAGGTTACTGGTTATTGCTTGCTCGCGAGTGAAAACATCGACACGATCGCCCAAAAACTCTTGCCATACGCCTGCAACGCTACTTCGCGCTGCGGAACTGTCGTAATCGGGCTTTAGATATAGATGACGTGCCCGAGGTTCACCGGCAATTACAGCGATATTTTCCAATAATGGATTGTCTTGTCCAATAATGATTTTCTCTCCAACATTTATCATTCCGTGATCTGATGTCAACCAGATGCGAGTGCCTTGTGGCATCTCTCTCATGAGACTGGCAAGCATTTGGTCAATCATTGTCAATGCAGCTAGCCACTTATCGCTACCTACGCCATCGCTATGGCCTGCTACATCTAAATCATTAACATAGAGATAAACAAAGGATGGTGTTTTGCGTAGTGCATCTTTTGTCTGCGCAATCAGATCAGGTACAACATTAGCGCCTCTGTATTCGGCACCACGAAAAACTGCGCGAGTAAAACCACTGTTTTCATAGCGTTTAGCTGCAACATGAGAGACGTGAATGCCTTCGGCCAAGGCCCGTTCAAAAAGCGTTGGTACTGGCTGCCAGTTTATGGGATCAACACGTTCATCCCATTTGAGTGAATTCAAAATACGTCCACCGCTGCGTGGAACTTGTACGGTGTAACCCAACATGCCGTGTACGCCTGGTAGGACTCCCGTTGTTAACGTTGCAAGACTTGTTGCTGTTGTCGATGGAAATGAAGTATTGACTATTGCATGCTGAGTCAGCCTTGTGATAGTTGGCATATGGCTGGCGAATTTTTCTAGAACATCGGCGCCGAAGCCATCTATAAGGAAAAGTATTTCCCGCCCCATTGGACTCTGGCCGGCATTAATCTGATCCTCGGCAGTACTAAGTCCAAGGGATGAAAAGATCGATGGAGTTATCTGCGATAAATGCACGTGCGTATCTTCTCATTACATCCGCTAAGGTTGTGCATATGAAGAGCGCAATTAAATACTCGGCTGAAGTTGCCGGTGCCATTGCCGCGGGCAAGCCCCTCGTTGCTCTCGAATCTACGATTATCAGCCATGGACTACCACGCCCCAGCAACTTGGCCGTTGCTATCGAATGTGAAAAGATTATTCGCGAGCACGGGGCAGTACCGGCAACGATCGCCTTACTAGATGGCGTTGTGCATGTTGGACTTGAAATTAAAGAGCTTGAAGCTATCGCCAATCGCGATGATATTTCTAAGGCTTCGGTGAGAGATTTGGCCATTATCGTTGCCAGCCGAAAAAGCGCTGCAACGACCGTGGCTGCAACTGCGCATATAGCAGCTATCGCTGGTATTAAGGTTTTCGCAACTGGGGGTCTAGGCGGTGTCCATCGCGGAGCTAATGAATCATTTGATGAATCTGCCGATCTAACAGCGCTCTCACAGTTAGATATGACCGTTGTTTGCGCCGGAGTTAAATCGATTCTCGATGTTCATGCAACTCTTGAGCGCCTTGAGACCCTTGCAATCGGTCTAGTGGGATATAAAACAAATCGCTTCCCTGGTTTTTACTTAACCGATTCAGGCTTTGATCTAGAGCACCGCGTAGATAATGTTGATGAGATAGCTGCAATCATCAAGGCTCGCACATCTATCGGTACTCAGTTCAAAGCATTGATTGTTGCAAATCCAGTCAAAAATGAGATGGAAAAAAACCGTCACGATCAATTTCTTGCAACAGGACTCGCAAAAGCGGCTCATGATGGGATCGATGGCAAAGCGGTGACCCCATTCCTGCTCGAGCATTTTCATTCCGCCTCGCATGGTGAGTCACTGGCAATTAACACTGAGATTATTAAATCGAACTGTGCATTAGCTGCCGAAATCGCGGTGGCGTTAATATGAAAAAAGTTCTCTGTATAGGCGATTTAGCTCTCGATGTTATTGCGCAGTTAAAAGAACCCATTAACTATGGCAATGACACTGCGAGCCGAATATCTACCCACCCTGGCGGTCAGGCTGCAAATGTTTCAACATGGATAACTCGCACAAACACTAAGGCCCAGCTTGTCGCGCGCGTAGGTAACGATCCAGTTGGCTTTGCATTGATTTCAGATTTAGATAAATACGGCGTAGAACATATGAATTTAATGCGCTCTGGTCGCCCTACTGGAGTAGTTGTTATCTTGGTAGATGCCAATGGCGAACGCACAATGTTCCCAGATAACGGTGCTAACGCAGATCTAGAAGTAAATGACCTACCCACATTAAATGATATCGACGGCGCTTACTTAAGTGGTTATGCATTACTTGATTTTCGCAGTCGTGATGCGGTACTTGCTATGGTTAAAAAGATTAAAGCGGCAGGAATCCCAATCTTCTTTGATCCAACAACAACCGGGGCCATGAAGATTGTCTCCCGCGAAGAGGTTTTATCCTGGGTCGCTCTTATGGATGGAATCTTGCTCAACGCCGAAGAAGCGCTCTACTTAGGCGACTCAACGCAGATTGAGCTCGCTGAAGAAAATCTGAAGGAGTACACACCACTTGTCGTCATCAAACTCGGTTCACGTGGTGCGATGGCTGTCTTCAACGATCAATCGGTCAGAGTTGCCGCAGTTACGACTAATGTCGTGGATACAACTGGTGCCGGAGATTCATTTGCCGCAGGTTTTATTCCGATGTGGTTAGAAACACGTGAGCTCGAGAAGGCATTATCGGCTGGTACTGCCTTGGCCGCAAAGTGTGTTGCAACAGTTGGGGCGCGCCCTCCCCTGAATTAACCCATGTAGTTGGCACAATCTCCCCCATGGCAAAGACAACGAGCAAGGCTAAGAAACCCATCGGTCCAAAACCTGGAGAGTATCCAGGCAAGATTGTTGATATCGATGTGTCAAAGGAAGTATCTGAATCATTCCTTGAGTATGCCTACTCTGTTATCTACTCTCGCGCCTTGCCCGATGCACGTGATGGTTTAAAGCCAGTCCACCGCCGCATTCTTCACCAAATGGCAGATATGGGTCTGCGTCCAGAGCGCGGACATGTTAAGAGTGCACGTGTTGTCGGTGAAGTAATGGGTAAGTTGCACCCGCACGGTGATGGTGCAATCTATGACGCACTTGTTCGCATGGCACAATCATTTTCAATGCGCTTACCGCTCATTGATGGTCACGGAAACTTTGGCTCACTCGATGCAGGACCTGCTGCAATGCGTTACACCGAGGCCCGTCTTGCCCAAGCTGCAATGGCGATGGTTGCAGAGGCCGATGAGGACACCGTTGATTTCGGTGCCAACTACGATGGTCAACTATCAGAGCCATTAGTGCTACCAGCTGCATATCCCAACCTGCTCGTTAACGGCGGCTCTGGAATCGCAGTTGGTATGGCGACAAATATGGCGCCCCATAACTTAGGTGAAGTTATCGCTGCAACTAAGTTTTTAATTGAAAATCCAAATGCAACTGTTAAACAGTTGATGAAATATATACCTGGCCCAGATTTTCCAACGGGGGGCGAACTCGTTGGTCTGGAAGGTGTCCGCGAAGCATATGCAACTGGTAAAGGATCCTTTAAACTCCGCGCCAGTGTTGAGGTTGAGAAAGTCTCATCCCGCAAAATGGGTATTGTTATTAAAGAGCTCCCATTTACTATCGGGCCTGAAAAAGTCGTTGAACGTATCGCCGCACTTGTGAAGTCTAAAAAAATTCAGGGTATAAGCGACATTATTGATTTAACCGATGGGCAGACTGGTACCAACGTTGTCATCGAACTAAAAAATGGCTTTGAAGCCGTCAAGGTACTCGAGCAGCTCTATGCGCTCACCCCAATGGAAGATGCCTTTTCAATCAACGCCGTTGCGCTCGTTAAGGGTCGCCCACAGACGTTAGGTTTAAAAGAGCTTCTTAAAGTATTCATCGAACACCGCATCGAAGTTGTGCGCCGTCGTAGTGAGTTCCGAAAAGCTAAGGCACAGGCCCGTTTAACTCTCGTTGATGGTCTCTTAAAGGCGATTATCGATATCGATAAGGTTATTAAAATCATTCGCGCCAGTGATGATGCAGCCACTGCCAAGGAAAAGCTCATGAAGGATTTCAAGTTAAATGACGAACAGGTCACATACATCTTGGATATGCCCCTTCGCCGTCTGACCAAGATGAGCAAATTAGAACTTGAAACTGAACAGAAAGAACTCAAATCCATAATCGCCGAGCTCACTAAACTGCTAAAGAGCGATGATGCGATAAAGCTTCAAGTCTCTGATGAGTTAACTGCCGTATCTAAGTCATTTGCTACGCCTCGTAAGACGAGAATTGGTGCTGCTTAAACTCGGCTAGAATACGGTGTGATTTCAACCCAAGCTCTAGAACTGCGTGCCGGTGCTCGCCTGCTTATTAAAGGCGTAACTGTGCGCATTAACAGTGGAGACCGCATTGGTTTTGTGGGGCGAAACGGGGCAGGAAAATCAACACTTGCAAAAGTATTAGCAGGAGAGACGATGCCAGCGGGTGGGGCCGTTAATCGCACAGGAAAGATCGGTTACCTGCCACAGGATCCGCGTACAGGTGATGAGCCCGGCTCTGTAATCGAGCGCATCTTGTCGGCTCGTAACTTAGATCAAATCTCACATCGCATGCGACAGGTTGAAGAGGAGATGTCGAGCACCGAGGGTGAGGCCCTTGAAAAAGCGATGGATAGATACACCCGTGTTGAACACGAGTTCAGCGCCGCAGGTGGTTATGCCGCAACGGCAGAGGCCGAAGCGATTGCAACTTCCCTTGGCGTAACCGAGGCCGTCTTTGGACATGAGCTTTCAACTTTATCCGGTGGTCAACGTCGCCGTATCGAACTTGCCCGCATCCTCTTTAGCGGCGCCGAAACACTGTTGCTAGATGAGCCGACTAACCACTTAGATGCCGACTCTATTATCTGGCTACGCGAGTTTCTCTCGAAATACTCTGGCGGCCTAGTCATCATCTCTCACGATGTTCACTTAATTGAAACCGTTGTCAATAAAGTCTTTTACTTAGATGCTAATCGCAACGTAATCGATGTCTATAACTTAGGCTGGAAGGCGTACTTACTACAGCGCGAACAAGATGAGCATCGCCGCAAGAAGGAGCGTGCTAACGCTGAAAAGCGCGCTGAGATTTTACAGAAGCAGGGTGAAAAGATGCGTGCTAAAGCTTCAAAGGCGACTGCGGCCCAAGGCATGTTACGTCGTGCTGAAAAGCTTCGCTCTAACTTAGAAGATGTACGAGTTAGTGACAAGGTTGCGCGTCTTCGCTTTCCAACTCCTGCCCCATGTGGCAAGACTCCTCTATCTGGTGAAGAGCTTTCAAAGTCTTACGGCTCCCTAGAAATCTTTACCGATGTTTCCTGTGTTATCGATAAGGGATCGCGCGTTGTCATCCTTGGTCTTAACGGTGCCGGTAAGACAACACTTCTTAGAATCCTGGCAGGTGAATTAGAGTCCGATACCGGCACAGTTGAACATGGCCATGGATTGAAAATCGGTTACTACGCCCAAGAGCACGAGTCCTTAGACTTTGAGCGCACAGTTCTTGAGAACATGATGTCGGCTACTCCAGATCTGCGCGAGCCTGAGGCCCGGAACACTCTGGGTTCTTTTCTATTTATCGGCGATGATGTTCATAAGCCGGTAAAGGTTTTATCGGGTGGAGAGCGAACCCGTCTTGCATTAGCCGTCCTTGTAGTTTCTGCAGCAAATGTGTTACTCCTTGATGAGCCAACAAATAACTTAGATCCAGCATCACGCGCCGAAATCCTAGGTGCCCTAAGTGAATATCAAGGCGCTGTCATCATGGTCAGCCACGATGAAGGTGCGGTGCAATCCTTAAAACCTGAGCGCGTTATTTTGCTGCCAGATGGCGATGAGGATCTATGGAAAGAGGAGTACTTCGACTTAGTCTCTATCGACTAAGGCTTGCTTATCTTTACAGTATCACCAGATTGATTCTGGGCAGTAACTTCTATCTTTAGGCCCTCTACCAGTATTACATCTCCCACATGAAGCGCAGCATCGGTAAACTGTGGATCGGTTGAACCTTGTCGACGCTGAACTTGCCACCCACCCTTAATAGATTGAATAGTCATATCAACGGTATAGACAAGGGTTCCTTCTTGTGCAGGTGTTAGATTATCTAGACCTTCATTTCTGCGTGATTCGATAACTAAAATCTTCGAACTAGATAGTCGAACAACTATGGCTTTTGTCAGATTAGTTATTCGTTCAATTGGATCAATTAATGAAGTAATTCCAGATGAATCTATACTTGCAGAGTCAAGACAGATAATCTGAGAATCCGATAGCCAGCCTAATAAATACCTATTCCACGAGTTGATTTCGATCGCCCCTGTGGACCAATTATTGGACATGAGGTCCCAAGTTCCATATACGGCTGTACCCGGGCTGACATACAAATCATGAAGACCAAATAGATGGCCAGTCTCATGTGAAATCCATCGCCATGCCGAACCTTTTGCAAGGCTTTGCCATGCATCAGCCCCAGACAAAGTGATATTTGTTATCGGTCCGTCGTTAGTTGAAATACCACTTGAATTTAAGGGTCCTGCAGGACCATAAGCAATTGAACTCCAAGGAATCTCCCGTGGACTTAAAACATAAACAACATCAAACTGTGAATAGTCGACCAGTGGATCAGCGGTTTCTACTGCCAATTTCCAATATGCGTACGCATCACCTTGCCCCCACGTACCTAGCTTGTGGAACGTTGAACTTACAGGCATACGTACCCAGTCTTTAAGTACTTGATAATCAAATTTAACTTTGTTACCTGACATTTTATAATAAAATTCATTCATCCCATCTGTCATTGGTGTGAACTCTTCAGCTGGGGCTCTTTGTCCTACTACATCAGCAAAATCAACAGGAATGATGAGGGCTCTAATGATTCCAAAGCTTCTTAAGCGTCCAGGAGCTTTGGGGAAACCTACTTCCATCTGCAAGTTATTAGTTTGATCGAGTAGCTGACACTGTGTAGTTGGTACGAATTTATTGACTGATGTGCTCTGGGGTAAATCCACAGTTACCGTAAAGAAGCCAGTTGTGTTAGCGCGCATACCTGAAATTGAGAAATCTCCAGAGCTACCAATTGTAGTTGTGTAGCGCTTTCGAACATATTGCGTTGGATTAGGCTCCACAATATCGAAAAGATAAGAGCCTGAAACTAAGTTTGCATAGAAGCTACCATCGGTATTGGCTGGATAAAACTTCCACTCTCCACCTGATATTTGAAGATACACGCCCGGTGATCCAGCTTTACTCTTTTTATCTTTGGGGTTATATATCCATAGTTTCACATTCGTTCCAGTTGGAGCTGCTTGCAGCGCAACAGGAAGTTCAAAACTTATTTCAGCTCCTACGGCAGTACCGCCAGAGCCACCGGTGTAAACACGAATCCCTTTTACCGGCGGTGAAATCGCAGCGGTTGACGTCGGTGTCGGAGTCGGAGTCGGTGTCGGAGTCGGAGTCGGTGTCGGAGTTGGAGTTGGAGTTGGAATTGGAGTCGGTGTCGGAGTTGGAGTTGGTGTTGGAGTCGGTATTGGAGTTGGAGTTGGAGTTGGAGTTGGAGTCGGTGTCTTAATTAGTACGCCTTTATTCCATACAAGTTTTTTGCCTGATTTAATACAAGTGAATTTCTTGCCTGAGAAAGTTGTAGTGAGGCCGGTTTTCGTGCAAACAGCCCCTGGCTTAGGCACTGCGGCCAGACTTATTGAAGAGTTTACAGAGGCGAAAAATAGGAAAAACGCAATAAGTAGAGCTCCCCGGCGCATATGACGAGAATAGAGTTAAAGAAGATTAAAGCAAGGGTAGGGCGTGTATTAACCCAACCTTTTAAGCGTCGATGTGGTCTCGATCGATTTCAGCGCTGGCGATGAACTCTTTACGCGGGGCAACATCACTGCCCATCAATAGCTCAAACATAGCCTCGGCCGCCGTTACATCAGAGACGGTTATACGGCGCAAAGTACGTGCATCTGGATCCATTGTCGTCTCGCGCAGCTGATCTGCATCCATTTCGCCAAGACCTTTATAGCGCTGAATCGGCTCTTTCCACTTCTTGCCATTTTTCTTTAACTCAGCAGTGATTTTCTTCATCTCATCATCGCTATACGTGTAAATATATTCGCCCTTCTTGCCTCCCCCGCCCATTACTTCAATGCGGTGAAGAGGTGGAATAGCGGCAAATACACGGCCCGAATCAATCAATGGGCGCATGTATCTATACATCAAAGTTAGTAGCAGGCAACGAATATGTGCTCCATCAACGTCAGCATCAGACATCAAAATTACTCGTCCATAACGGGCCTCATCGAGCTCGAAGGATTTACCAGAGCCGGCACCGATGACTTGAATAATCGATCCACACTCTTTATCCTCGAGCATCTGCGATAACGATGCCTTTTGAACATTTAGAATTTTTCCGCGAATCGGCAAAATTGCTTGGAACTCACTATTACGCGCAGCTTTAGTCGTACCAAGTGCTGAATCACCTTCTACGATAAATAACTCAGTACGCGTGACATCCTCTGAGCGACAGTCTGAGAGCTTCGTAGGAAGCGATGATGACTCAAGTGCGTTCTTGCGTCGTTGTAAGTCCTTATGCGCACGTGCGCTGATTCGTGTGCGCGAAGCTGCAGCGATTTTTTCTAGAACTAAGCGACCGTTAGCTTTATCGATGCGCTTTGTCGTGTTGAAATACTCTTTCATCTTTTCAGCGACAACGGCTGAAACTATTCGGGTTGCAGCTGCCGTTCCAAGAACTTCCTTAGTCTGGCCCTCAAACTGTGGCTCTGACATTCGAACGGTTATGACAGCGGTCATTCCTTCGAGAATGTCATCTTTAATAACATCGGCCTCTTTGTTGGCAAGCGTCTTAGTTGATCGAAGCGCCTCGTTAATCACCTTAACGAGTGAGCGTTCAAAGCCAAGTACGTGGGTTCCACCCTTAGGGGTTGCAATAATATTTACAAAAGAGCGCTGGGTTGTTTCAAAACCATTGCCCCACTTCATCGCAATATCAACTTCCATATCGCGCTCAACCTCAGTTGAAACCATATGGCCCTTGTCATCTAATACCGGGACGGTCTCTTGATAATGGCCAGTGCCGTAGATGCGGATTACATCGCCAACGGGTTCATCAGGTTGTAAGAAATTACAGTATTCGGTGATTCCGCTCTTGTGAAAGAAAGTTTCAGTTGTCTTTATCTTCGTGCGATTATCGTTAACGATAAGAGTTAATCCTGGGACTAAATATGAAGTCTGTCGTGCGCGATCATAAATTTCAGAAAGTTCAAGCTCTGCCTCTTTGAGGAAAATCTGCTTATCTGACCACCACTTAATACGCGTGCCGGTAACCTTGCTAGAAATCTTTCCAATTACTCGAAGGCCTGAAGCGGGTTCAAAGGGCGCTTTTGGTCCATCGCCATCAAAGATTCCTGCAGTGCCACGTTGAAATGACATCCAGTAAATCTTTCCATCGCGATCGACTTCAGCATCAAGTCGCGATGCGAGTGCGTTAACAACTGATGCACCAACACCATGCAAACCACCGGATGCGGCATATGACCCGCCGCCAAATTTTCCACCGGCGTGCAGCTTTGTTAATACAACCTCAACACCTGTTAAACCAGTCTTGGGTTCTTTATCAACTGGGATTCCGCGACCATCATCATGGACTTCAACGGAGCCATCTGATTCAAGATTAATTTCAATTTTCTTGCAATGTCCGGCCAATGATTCATCTACAGAGTTATCGATGATTTCCCATAGGCAGTGCATAAGTCCACGTGAATCAGTGGAACCGATATACATTCCGGGGCGTTTGCGAACGGCATCTAGGCCCTCTAGGACCGCTAAATCCTTTGCGGTATAGCTATCCGTCACAGTGTTTGAGGGTGAGGAATCTTTGTCTGCCACGGGGCGAAAGGTTATCGCCCAGAGGGATTAATCGTGGTTAAACGCGCCGAAAATGTCAGTTGTTGCTTGTAATCTGCCAATTCACTGGCAATTCTGAGCAAATTACTTCGATATTAGCGAGCGGGGAATAACAAGACATGGTTTGATGTTCCATAGAATGAACACCACCGAGAACGGAGAGAGATATGTCAGAACAAGTAATGCTCGAATCAGTACCTCTTAACGCCCTTGATCGCTGCGATCGCTGCGGAGCCCAGGCCTATGTGCGGGCTGTACTTCTAAATGGTGGAGAGCTCATGTTCTGTGCTCATCATGGCAAGGAATACGCCGAAAAACTTAAGAGCGTAGCTGCCAAAATCATCGACGAGAGCGAAAAGCTCGTAGAGACTTCAGCTATTTAAGTATCTGGTTGTGTGATGGCTTTATGACTGCCATCACACCAAGGTTTATCTTTACTTAAAGAGCAGCCGCAAAACTTCACGTTCTCTTTAGTTTCAAGAATATTGCCCTGCGCATCCACAAAATCAACGGCGCCGAGGATCTTTATTGATCCGCTGACGGGGTTGATGTAGATAGTTGGATTAGCCATTTTTAATCTAAGTAATCTCGCAGAACTTGGCTACGGGATGGGTGACGAAGCTTCGACATTGTCTTGGATTCAATCTGGCGGATACGCTCGCGAGTAACGCCGTAAACCTTTCCAATTTCGTCCAACGTTTTTGGCTGGCCATCGGTTAGACCAAAGCGCATTGCTACTACGCCGGCTTCACGCTCTGACAATGTATCTAGTACCGAATGCAACTGCTCTTGGAGCAATGTAAATGAAACCGCATCGGCTGGAACAACGGCCTCGGAGTCTTCAATGAGATCTCCAAACTCGCTATCGCCCTCTTCACCAAGTGGTGTGTGAAGCGAAATCGGTTCGCGGCCATACTTTTGAACTTCAACAACTTTTTCTGGAGTCATATCGAGCTCTTTTGCGAGCTCCTCTGGTGTCGGTTCGCGCCCTAAGTCTTGCAACATCTGGCGCTGTACACGGGCTAACTTATTGATAACTT
>WLHF01000049.1 GCA_009702835.1 Actinomycetota bacterium | reverse complement strand
TCTTTGGCAAAGATGGTCAGGTCTTCGAGAGCCCTGAGCCTGTTTTTGAGCATTAAAGGGGTGGTTTTGACCCATCTGCCTCGTGCAGGTACCCTTACTCCTCTGCGCTCCTTAAGGGCGCTTGAAGAAATAACTCGAAATAGAAGGTAGGCAAGAGCGTGCGTACATATAGTCCAAAAGCAGGTGATGCGGTCCGAGAGTGGCATGTCATCGATGCACAAGATGTGGTCTTGGGCCGCCTTGCAACACATGCCGCCGTTCTACTTCGCGGAAAGCACAAGCCAACTTTTGCACCACACATGGATATGGGCGATTTCGTCATCATCATTAACGCAGAAAAGATTGCCTTGTCAGGTAATAAGGTGAAGCAGAAGTGGGCACACCACCACTCAGGTTTCCCAGGCGGTTTAACATCAACAGTTTATGGTGAACTCATCGAGAAGTTCCCAACACGCGCAGTAGAAAAAGCGATTAAGGGAATGATTCCAAAGAACCGTCTTGGCCGCGATATCACCTCGAAACTTAAAGTGTATGCGGGCCCAAATCACCCACATGCAGCACAAGCACCAAAGCCATATGTATTCGAACAAGTTTCACAAATCGCGAAGTAAGGGATGGAAATGTCAGAGAACACAACGATTAACGATCTCGATGAGAATGAAGTTCCGACTTCATACACATCATCAACTCCAGCGGCTGCAACTAACCGCCCTGCAATCAAGGCTCCAGGTGGCGGCACAGGTCGTCGTAAAGAGGCTGTTGCACGTGTTCGTTTAACTCCAGGAACTGGCAAGTGGATCATTAACGGTAAGGCACTTGAGAATTACTTCCCAAACAAAGTTCACCAACAGTCAGTCTCAGAGCCATTTCGCACAGTAGGTGCTGAAAACCAGTACGACGTCTTTGCTCGTATTAATGGTGGCGGAGTATCTGGCCAAGCCGGTGCACTACGCCTTGGTGTTGCACGTTCACTCAATCAAATTGATGAAGAGGCAAACCGTCCAGCACTCAAGAAAGCTGGATTCTTATCACGTGATTCACGTGTTATCGAGCGCAAGAAGTACGGCCTCAAGAAGGCACGTAAGCGCTCTCAATACAGCAAGCGCTAATTCGCATAGAAGTAGAGGAGTTCCAATGGCACTCTTTGGTACCGATGGAATCCGTGGCTTAGCCAACATCGACCTCACCGCTGAAATCGCACTTGATGTCTCGGTTGCCGCTGCACATGTTTTAGTGGAGAGCTCATCTAATAAAGATCATCGTCCAACTGCAATCGTGGGCCAAGATTCGCGAGCATCGGGTGAGTTCTTAGAGGCTGCCGTTGTTGCGGGTCTGACAAGTGCCGGAATCAATGTCTATCGTGTTGGTGTTTTGCCTACTCCTGCGATCGCACATCTTGTTGCAGAATCTAAGGCAGATCTTGGCGTCATGATTAGTGCATCCCATAATCCAATGCCCGACAATGGAATCAAGTTATTTGCCCGTGGTGGTGGCAAGTTAGATGATTCAATCGAAGCGCGTATTGAGGCGCGAATGGGTGAGGATTGGAAGCGTCCCACGGGTCGCGGTGTTGGCCGAGCAATTTACGATGAGAGCGCCACGGAGCGATATTTAAAGCATCTATTAGCATCGGTTGAAACCCCGCTTAAAGGCTTAAAGATAGTTGTCGATTGCGCCAACGGTGCATCATCGGTTGTTGCACCCGAGGCATACCGCAGAGCTGGCGCCGAAGTTATTGCTATCTTTAATAAACCAGATGGCTGGAATATAAATGAAGATTGTGGTTCAACGCATCTGCAGCAATTACGTGCAGCAGTTATCAGAGAGAGTGCCGATCTTGGTATTGCCCATGATGGCGATGCCGATAGATGTTTAGCAATTGATGGGGCAGGAAATGAGATCGATGGCGATCATATTCTTACAATTTTGGCGCGCGGCTTTAAGGCGCGTGGTAAGTTAACGGCAAACACTGTTGTCGCTACCGTTATGAGTAACTTAGGTTTTATACATGCCATGAAGGAATCTGGCATTGATGTTGTCACCACACCAGTTGGCGATCGATATGTATTAGAAAATATGATCGCTAATGATTATTCTCTTGGTGGGGAACAGTCAGGCCATGTGATTATGCGCGATCTGGCCAACACAGGTGATGGAGTTTTAACTGCTTTACAAATCATGCAAGAAGTTGTTCGTTCTGGCAAAACCCTTCAAGAGCTCGCTGCAACTATGGTGCGCTTCCCACAAGTTTTAATAAATGTTAAAGATGTTAAAAAAGAAAAGCTTCAAGAATCAGCTGCAATCGCAACGGCAGTAAAGGCGGCCGAAGATCGGCTTGGAGATAGTGGGCGAGTTTTACTGCGAGCATCTGGTACAGAGGCCCTCGTTAGAGTGATGGTTGAGGCTGCCAGTGATAGCCTTGCCGAAGAAGTTGCTCGACAACTTGCAGATATTGTAAAAAGCGAACTGGGGTAAGAGTCTATGTGCGGAATTGTGGGTTACAGCGGGCCACAATCTGCAGCTACGCCCCTGATTCAAGGTCTACGCCGACTTGAATACCGCGGTTATGACTCAGCAGGTATCGCACTGGGTACTCCCGATAAGTTATTTATAAAGAAAAAAGCTGGCAAACTTTCAAACCTTGAAAACTCTTTAGATGCATCGCTTCCCGTAGTTCACTCTGGAATCGGTCATACACGCTGGGCAACTCATGGCGGACCAACCGATGAGAACGCACATCCGCATGTAGATAACGAGGGCAAGCTCGCAGTTATCCATAATGGAATTATTGAGAACTACTCAGAGCTGCGTAAAGAGCTTGAAACTCGAGGGCATACGTTTTCATCTGAAACAGATACTGAATCAGTTGCACATTTACTCAGCGATCTTCGCAAGGAGCATCATGGAGATTTAGCGGCGGCGATGCGTGAGGCGGTAAAGGCACTTCGTGGTTCATTTACCCTTGTTGCAATTCATGCCGATGCCCCAGATATTGTCGTTGGCGTTCGCCGTAACTCTCCGCTCGTTGTCGGTCTTGGTGTGGGTGAGAACTTTATGGCCTCTGATGTCGCCGCCTTCATCGATTACACCAAGCGCGCTGTAGAGCTTGGTCAGGATGAAGTAGTAACTATTACACCGACAACTGTTGTTATCACTGATCTAAATGGCATGTTAGTAAAACCTAAAGAGTATCAAATCTCATGGGATGCAACTGCTGCACAAAAGGGTGGCTTTACGCACTTTATGCTTAAAGAGATCTTTGAGCAGCCTAAGGCAGTTGCAGATACTTTAATTGGCCGCTTGAGTGATAACAATCAGATTCTGCTTGATGAACTACATATGAGTGCCGATGAGATTCGATCATTAAAAAAGATAACTGTTATCGCATGCGGAACCGCTTATCACGCGGGAATGGTTGCAAAGTACGCCATTGAAAAGTGGGCTAAGATTCCAGTAGAGGTTGAAATAGCTAGCGAGTATCGCTATCGCGATCCGATAATCGATTCCAGTACTTTAGTGATTGCCATTTCACAATCGGGTGAAACGATGGATACTTTGATGGCTGTGCGCCATGCAAAGGCGGCAGGTGCTCGCGTATTAGCGATCTGTAATACAAACTCATCGACGATTCCACGTGAATCAGATGCCGTTCTCTATACCCATGCCGGTCCAGAAATAGCCGTGGCATCAACTAAGGCGCTATTGACTCAGATGATTGCCGTTTACTTGATAGGTCTGCATTTAGCTCAAGTAAATGGCTCGCTTAAAGATAGAGAAGTTGTAGAGCTCTACACCGAACTTCTCGCACTTCCAGGCAAAATCGAACAGATTCTTGAAACCGTTGAACCATTACGGGAATTAACCCGCAGTTTTGCCGACAATAATATTGTCTTATTTCTAGGTAGAAATATTGGATATCCCGTCGCACTCGAAGGAGCATTGAAGTTAAAAGAGCTTGCATATATGCACGCAGAAGGTTTTGCAGGTGGTGAGTTAAAGCATGGTCCTATTGCTTTGATTGATAAAGGCACACCAGTGATTGCAATTTTTCCGCCCGGCCACGAACACGCCCTAGATGAAAAGATGCAGAGTAATATTCAAGAGGTAAAGGCACGCGGCGCACGTGTCATCGTTATTGCCCAAGAAGGTGCGCACGTTGAAGGCGCCGAACATATCATTCGAATCCCGGTAGTGCCTGCACTCTTCCAGCCAGTTCTTGCAACGGTTCCACTGCAAGTCTTTGCCTATGAGATGGCGGTAGCACGGGGAAATGATGTAGATCAGCCAAGAAATTTGGCTAAATCTGTCACGGTTGAATAAATGCGCAAAGTCCAGATGTTTCGTGCTCTTCGGTGGTCATCACTCTCATTCCTTGGTTTTCTTTTCGTTACACAGCAGGTTTTGAGCAATGGTCCACTCGTTAACTTCGATAATGACGTTAATCGCACCCATCGCCCACGCTTTGATGGGTTTTCTGGTTTTCTTTTAAGGCGCCTTGATGATTTAGGTTTACGCTGGCTGACAGCCACGGTTTTACTCGTTGCCGCCGCCTATATCGCTTATAAATTTAAAACATGGCGCCCACTTAATTTGGCAGTTCTTTCACTGCTTGCACTTAACTTAGTTGTCGGAGTTTTTAAACTCTTTTTGGGTCGCACAAAGCCCCGTGACGGTATCGATTTAATACATGCTGGTGGAATGTCATATCCAAGTGGCCATGCATCGAATGCAGTTCTATCATGGGGAATTTTGGCTTACTTGATTTATAGATATGCAAAAGTTGATAGATATCAGGGCCGCCTAGCTAGTGCAGGGGTTGTAACAATTTCATTAACTATTTGTATCGTCTCGCTAATTCGTCACACACATTGGTTTACTGATTTGCTGGGTGGCCTCTTCATCGGTAGCGCATTATTGGTCGCGGTCATCGCCGTAGATCGCTACGTTCCCTCTAAGAGCCAACTGCACTAGACTCAACACCATGATTGATGGAATCGGCATTGATGTCGTCGATATTGAGCGCTTTATATCCTCACTCGAGCGAACACCTGGGTTACTTGAAAAACTCTTTACCCCCGCAGAGCGCACAAAACCAGTTTCATCACTGGCAGCTCGCTTTGCAGCTAAAGAGGCTTTAGCCAAAGCTCTGAGTGCTGGCAAGGGTTTGCCGTGGCACGATGCTGAAGTATTAAATTTGCAGAGCGGAAAACCAGTTTTTCTTTTTCGAGGAGAAATCGCTGATTTAGTTGATGGGGCCGATGTGCACCTCTCTCTTTCTCATGATGCTGGAATTGCATCGGCCATGGTCATAGTGGAGCGTAATTAATGGAGCACCGTGCCGAAGCCAGAATAGATATTGCGGCGATTGCTGCAAATATTTCACACCTAAAAACAGTCAGCGGCGTGGATCTATTGGCTGTTGTAAAAGCCGATGCCTACGGTCATGGATTAATTGAAGTTGGTTTAGCGGCGCAAAAAAGCGGTGCTGACTGGTTAGGCGTCGCCTTACTAGAAGAAGCGATTGCACTGCGCACACATGGGGTTCGTATTCCCATTCTTGCCTGGCTTGTTCCACCAGGATCAGATTTTAGAGCCGCACATAGTCACGATATTGATATTGCCGTCTCATCTATTGCAGCCTTTAACGAAATCTCTGCTCTTAAATCACATGCTCGCATTCATGTCGAAGTTGATACTGGCATGACACGAGGTGGATTTTTGGATGAGTGGCAGGAGTTTTTAAATCTAGATTTTTCAAAGGTAGATGTCGTAGGCCTTTTCTCCCACTTTGCCCGTGCCGATGAACCTGATGAAAAGCAGAATGCTGATCAACTTAATCGTTTTACAATGATGGTCGCAGATCTTGCCGCCGTTGGGATCAACCCACCGATAAAGCATCTCTCTAACTCTGCAGCGACTCTTAAAAATCCTAATGCCACATTTAATTTAGTGCGTACTGGAATTGCTATGTATGGATTATCACCTGATATAAAAACACTTGGTGATAGTAAGAGTTTAGGCTTGAAACCCGCTATGCAACTTCGGGCAAAGCTGCACCTTGTAAAGAGAGTTCCTGCAGGATCAAAGGTTGGATATGGTGCAACGGCCGTTACATCAGAGCAGACCTATCTCGGAGTTGTTGCAATGGGATATGCCGATGGAATTCCACGGATTGTGCAGGGTGCCGGTGTCTTCTTCGATGGCAAACGTGCGCCGATAATTGGTCGAGTTTCAATGGATCAATTTGTAGTCGATCTTGGCGCCTCAACCACAGCCCTAGCAGGGGATTGGACCATCGTCTTTGGTGATGGATCTCAGGGTGAGTACACGGCCGATGACTGGGGCGCAGCATCGTTATCAATTAACTACGAGATAGTTACACGAATTGGGCCTCGGGTGCCTAGAATCTACGCACCTCATCTCTACTAAAAATGCAGCACTCCATATTGAGAGAGTCAATGTCTGACTCCTTTACCCTTAGCCAATGATTACAGTTTCAGCTGCTGAGGATATGCATCAACTAGGCCTGCAATTATCGGCCCACCTACGTGCTGGCGATCTCATTCTTATTAATGGTCCACTGGGTGCAGGAAAAACTGTTTTAGCTCAAGGCATCGGCAAAGGCCTAGGTATTAATGATGTTACATCGCCGACTTTTGTGATCTCCCGTGTGCACAAAGCGCCTCTGCCCATGATTCATGTCGATGCCTATCGCTTACTTGATACTGAAAATCCCAATCTCTACATAGATGATTTAGATCTAGACATTGAAAACTCGGTCACAGTTATCGAATGGGGCGGCGCCGAATCAGCGCGGTTAAGTGAAGATCGACTTGAGATTTCCATTGATAGAAGTGAAGAGATTAGAAGAGTAGAGATCACCTGTGTGGGCAAGCGCTGGGTGGGATTTACATTATGAGCATTACTTTAGTAATTGACACGTCTACCTCTCGCACATCTGTCGGCATTGTCCAAGAGGGTGTATTGATATGGAGTGGTTTCAAAGATGGAGCAACGGCGCACGGACCTGCACTTCCCGCACTTGTCCAAGAGGCAATCACAGGTCAAAAGATTGATGAGGTCGTTGTTGGTATGGGACCTGGTCCATTTACTGGACTTCGAATCGGCATTGCATTCGCGCACAGCTTCGCATTAGCACGCAATATTTCCGTACGCGGTGTTTGCTCACTTGATGCAATTGCAGCGCAAGTAAATGATAAAGATTTTATTGTCACTGTAGATGCGCGGCGCAAAGAGGTTTACTGGGCTCGCTATAGAAATGGAATACGTGTGGGTGAACCTTCAGTCAGTTTCCCATCAGCGGTTACAGGGGCTGCTGTATATCCAGATCTATATCCAGATCTATTAGCGATGGCTGCCCTTAGTGGCAACATCACAGAGCCGATTTATTTGCGTCATCCAGATGCAGTTGCAATAGTGGATAGACCATGATTGCCTATCGCGAAGCTAATGCTTTTGACCTTCCTATTTTTGTCTCACTTGATAGAGAGTTATTTCCGTATTCACCCTGGACCGCTGGCCAGTACAAAGAGGAGTTTTCTAGCCCTACCCGCCACTTCGTTGTGGCCCTTGATGAAGCGAACAGCATCATTGGGTACGCCGGGGTATTTGCACCAGGTGTAACAGAGGCAGATATTTTGACGGTGGGAGTGGTTCCTGAGCATCGCGGAAGAGGCATTGCCACAGCACTTATGGCCTTAATTACCAATTGGGCTAGCGCCCAAGGATCAACGGCAATGATGCTTGAGGTGAAGGCGGATAACGTTGCGGCAATTGGTTTGTATGAATCATTGGGGTATCTAAAGCTCAATGTACGCAAGGATTATTTTGGTGCTGGCCTTGATGCCCAAGTAATGCGATTGGAGCTCTCATGAGCCAGCCAATTGTTTTGGGTATTGAAACATCCTGTGATGAAACCGCCGTTGGAATTGTTCGCGGGCGAACGTTATTGGCCAATGTCATCGCATCGAGCGTCGAAGAGCATGCCCGTTTTGGTGGCGTCGTTCCAGAGATTGCAAGTCGTGCGCATTTAGAAGCGATGCAACCAACGATCACACAGGCGATACAAGATGCCAAGATTTCACTTGTCGATATCGATGCCATTGCAGTTACTGCAGGACCTGGTTTAGTTGGCGCATTATTAGTTGGAGTAGGAGCGGCAACGGGATTAGCACTTGGCTTAGATAAACCAATCTTTGCGCTCAATCACTTAGCGGCCCACATCAGTGTTGATGTATTAACACACTCTGAAAAATTAGAGCCAACAATCGCTTTACTCGTTAGCGGTGGTCACTCATCTCTTTTGCAAGTAGAAGACATCACAGGATCAATTATTAAACTCGGTGCAACTATGGATGATGCAGCCGGTGAGGCCTTTGATAAAATCGCCCGTGTCATGAAGTTAGGTTTTCCAGGCGGACCTGCAATTGATTCACTTGCTAAAGATGGCGATGCTCAATCAATCGATTTTCCGCGTGGCTTAACGACATCTAATGATTGGCAGATTCGCCCATTTGATTTCTCATTCTCTGGATTAAAAACGGCAGTTGCCAGATATCTGGAGGCCACCCCAAATTATGCAAAGGCCAACGTTGCAGCAT
>WLHF01000048.1 GCA_009702835.1 Actinomycetota bacterium | reverse complement strand
GAGTAGTGGCGAATCGACATGGATGTAAGTCTGCCCTATGTCAGGGCTTAGTCATTAATTGAGCCACGTATTTCTCGCACGGCAAAGCGGGAAAAGAGCTCCTCTGAGTACCATTTATAGGTACTTGTGTCTGCAATCGCCTTTTGGTGTGCAGCACCCTTATATGCAAAATTCTTAATAGCCTCACCAGACTCCCACAGTGAAAAAGTGCCCTGCAATCCAATAGGAGCTTCACCAATACCTATGGCAGATATTAATCCAGGAGCTGATTTCAACGACATTGTTACAGGCGGCACTGAACTCCAAAAGCGCAGGTTTTGATGCCACTTTATGCGCGCTCGTGTAATTGCAACAACTGGGCCAGTCCAATCCTTTACTGATGCAACAAAGGGTTCTTGCATTGCCCATTTCCCGTGAGATGAGATTGGCTCAAGTACCGCACGAAATTCGCTAACGCTGTTTTTGTGCCACTGTCTAATCACAAAAGAGTTATCGAATGCATCTATATCGGTAACTTCGGCGACTAAACCCCAGCGAAGAGCGTTTGCATCGGCAGGAGTAAAACTCTCACCTTTGCCAGTTCCTAAAGATTTAAAGAAGCCAACGTTTTTGGATGCGCGCAATACAAAGCGATCCATGGCCATCGCAACTAGAGCAAAAGGGATGCGGCTAGGAGTGATGGTCCAGAAGTAAGCAACGATCATTTAATCGCCAACGACCATAGATAGTGCACCAGTTACTCGCGATAGTTCTGCAAAAGAGGTTGGGTAGACCGAGTGTGGGTGCCCGGCTGCTGCCCAAGCAACTTCATACTCATCAAGTGCCACATCGATCAAAGTTATTTCAGGTTGATTAATCCAGCCGATGGGGGAGACACCACCGATTGAAAAGCCTGATGCATTTTTAACAAAGTCGGCATCGGCTCGATGCAATTTTTCAACACCTAAGTTCTTGGCAACAAGCTCGGTATCAACACGATGGCGCCCGCTAGTAATAACTAGCAATGGATTGCCACTTGGCAATTTAAAAACTATGGATGATGCAACCTGTCCGACTTCAATCCCCAAAGCATTGGCTGCATCAACTGCGGTGCGGGCAGATTCCGAGAGAATTGTGGGCTCTCCAGAGCAGCCAAGCTCTTTTAAAAGCGCAGTGACCCGAAGAACTGAAGGGTTAGTTAGAACCTCTTCCACGTCTTAAGCAACACGGCTCTCTAGTTTGAGTGCTGACATAAATGCATCGACTACTTCTTGCTTGCTCCACGGTTTTGGAGCTTGAGTAATGAAGTAGTCCTTTAATGCAATCTCAGCTAACTCATCGATATCGCCTTCAACAAAACCAAGAGATGAGAGGACTGGGAATTGCAGCTGGGCCAGGATCTTTCTCACAGCATTAACGCAACGAGATCCATCCTTAGTGCCATCTTGTGGCACACCCATGGCATCTGCAACGCGCTCCATCTTTTCAGGAACGATTTTTGATTCACGTGTAAGGGTCTCAACTAAAACTAAACCAATTGTTAGACCGTGTGGCACATGCTTGAGGCCACCAATTGCTTGACCTAATGAATGCTCTGCTGTGCAGTCAGAGATATTCATCGTAAGGCCAGCCATCATGCTGCCTGATGACATTCCAGCGCGGGCAGTTTTATCGTTGCCATCTTTAAAGGCAGCAACTAAAGCTGGAGTCATCATGCGTACTGCCTCATACCCGATTGCATCTCCAATTGGTGTGCTGCACTTTGCAATGATTCCAGCAATAGCTTGCGCTAGCGCATCGATTCCCGTGTTCGCAGTCATTGAAGGTGGCATTGAGTATGTAAGGACCGGGTCAACCAGTGCAACTTGTGCACGTAGGTTTCCATTAGCAATACCAGCTTTGCGGCCCGCCTCTGGATCAGAGATAACCGAGCCGCCAGATACTTCAGAGCCAGTTCCAGCCGAAGTTGGAAGTGCAATCAAGGGCAAAGTTGGAGCTGGATAAACAGGTGCCTTAGATTGGAACTCACGGAATGTGCAGTTGAGTTGTGCACACAAACGTGCAGCTTTGGCAGTATCGATGACAGAACCGCCACCGAGTGCTACAACGACATCAGAGCCGGCAGCCTTGAGCGCAGCGATTGAATCATCGACCATTTGAATAGTTGGTTCACCCGCTGGTTTTTCAAATACCGTAACTGAAATACCTTGAGCGCTCTGCAGTTGGCTAATTAACTTTTCTGCAGCCGGATTGAATCGTCCAATTCCTTCATCCACCATCAGGAAAACTTTGCTCGCACCTAGTTCGGCAATGACTGCTGGCAGAGTCTCTGCCACACCTTCTCCAAAGCGAACTTTGACTGGGAGATGGTTATTAAAGGCGGTGATGTTGTCCACGGAAAACTCCTTATTAAGTTGATATGGGTCTAATTCTATATCGTTGAAGGCTTTTTAGAGTAGTGGGTCAAGATCATATGCAGCGCAATGCCTATGGCCATTCCCCAAATTAAATCAATTACAACGGTGCTAATTGCAGTCACAACCAAAGTCACAGCCTCTACCTTTGTCGTGCGCAGTGACTCCATAAGAGAAACTGGATTCAGAATTCGATAGCTAGTTCCCAGTAACAATCCGGCAATTACTGCCGTTGGGATCTGGCTAACTAGAGGGGCAGCGATGAGTGCAAAAAAGAGAAGTACTACTGCATGAAAAACAGAGGCCAAGCGAGATTGTGCATGGGATCTAACATTCACGCTTGTTCTAGCGATAGCCCCAGTTGCTGGCATTCCACCAAAGAGTGAAGCGGCCAGAGTTGCTAAGCCTTGACCAAAGAGTTCGCGGTTGGGCTCAAATTGAATTTTATTATGGGCAAGACTATCGGCTACTCGGGCAGAGAGTAAGGATTCAACTGCTGCAAGAAGTGCAATCCAGAGAGCTGGAAGAAGAAGCGCAGTCAGATTATCAAAGATGGGTTTTTGATAGGTGCCAAGTGAGCGAGGAATGTTTCCAATAGTTGCAATGTCAATGGAGAAAGCTTTGACTAGCAAAGTTACTAGCAGCAAAGCAATAAAGCTCCCAGGAATGTGGCGCTTAAGGCCGATGCGAGAAGAAAGCTGAGGCCAGGAAAACTTGATGATCAAGGTGATTAGAACGGTAAGAAGGGAAGAATAGTTAAGGCCAGCATGAGATGCATCCTTCAGTGTGTTCCAGGCAACAGCGTAACTTTTCTCACCTGCCCCCTTTGTTATTCCAAGGGCAAGAGGAATCTGTTGCAAAGAAATGATGATTGCTATCCCAACAGTGAAGCCCTCAATAACCGTCCATGGAACACGGTTAATGAAGGCACCTAATTTAAAAATGCCCATCGCAATGACCATCATTCCAGCCATCAGTCCCAGAGCAGGAATCGCAGCTGCTCCATAGTGGCGCACAACTGGGATCAGAATAACTGTCATCGCACCTGTTGGACCGCTCACTTGGTATTTAGATCCACCAAAAATTGCAGCTAAAAATCCAGCGATGATTGCAGTTATCAAACCTGCTGCCGCTGACATTCCTGATGTGATTCCAAAACCTATAGCCAGGGGTAAGGCCACAATTGCAACAGTCAACCCGGCGATGAAATCTGTAACTAGATCTTTGCGGGTTCTTGAAAATTCCTCTTTAAGTGGCCAAAAGGAAAAGAACATATGGCAGTGTAAGCAGACTTAGCACCTCTTGTCAGTTACCGTTACGACTCTTATGAGCATTGATTTACTTACATCGGCCAAACGCGCTCGAAATAGCTTATGGGCCACGTTCTTCTTTATCGGCGTTGTATCTATGGCCTGGGTCGCACGGATTCCTGAGATTCGAGATGCCAATGGACTCAACAATGGCCAACTCGGTTTGATTCTACTGTCGAGCACGATTGGTGCCGTCATCGGAGCCCAGCTATCTGGTCGCCTTATCCATACATATGGCAGTAAAAAAGTTATTAATATTGCAATTTTTGTCATGCCTATCGGGTTAATTTTGATGGGCCTTGCGACTTCGCCTATCACTTTAATTACCGGATTATTTGTAATGGGTCTGGGTTATTCCAGCATAGATATCTCTGCTAACACACAGGCCGTTGTCATTGAAAAGCTTTTGGGTAAGCGCGTGATGTCATCTTTTCATGCACTCTGGAGTAGTGGCGCATTTGTTACGACGGTGCTAGGTGGGGCAATATCAAAACATGTTTCACCTCGTGATAATTTAGTCGGAGTTGGAATTGCCTGCTTCGTTCTATTTATTCCATCAAGTATGCAGCTATTGCCACCACATTTAGATGATCACGCTGGCGGAGATGAAGAGACTGCGGCAAAAATCCCCTTCTTTGGTAAGAGCGCTTTACCGCTGTGGGGGATGGGAATTGGTTTATTAGGTGGATTAATTGCAGAGGGTGCGGCAAGTGATTGGGGTGCTATTTTGTTGCGCGATGACATGGGCTTTGGTAAAGGTGTAAATGCCTCAGCCTTTGCAACCTTCTCGTTAGCAATGATTACCGCTCGTTTTCTTGGAGATAGAGCTCTGGATCACTTCGGACCTAGAAAAACAGTGCTTCTTGGGGGTTATTTAGGTGGCATAGGTTTGGGTGCAGGCATTGCAATTGCTGTTCAGCTCTCGGATGCTCACCCAGTACTCGCCCTCTTAATAATAAATATCGGCTTTGCATGTGCTGGTCTTGGTATTGGGCCAATGTTTCCAGCCTATATTTTGGCCGCATCACAAGTGCCAGGAGTTGCATCATCGGTTGCAATTGCACGTGTTGGTGTTATTGGTTTGGCTGGTTATTTTATTGGCCCATCGGTCACTGGTGCTATTGCTCAAGTAACATCGCTGCCAATTGCGATGTCATATCCCATCGTGATGTTGCTACTTGCTGGCTATCAATCTCACATCATTAAAAAATAGAAAAACCCCGCAGTTTTCACCACGGGGCTCTTCCTGATAATAAATTAGAAGTTAAAAAAAGCACCCGTGATACTTGGGCCAAAATCTGCACCAGAACCAACTAGTACGAAGATGATCAGTGCGGCGCCAGCAAGTGAGAGATCTTTAAAGAATCCAATAGATTCATTTTGCTTTGCTGTTGCATCAGCTTCTTTCCAGAAAGCATGCATCATGAAAGCTGTTGGGAGTAAGAAGATGGCGATAAGTAGTGCGCCAAGATCTGCATAGACACCAAATACGATGTAGAGGCCGCCTACAAGAATCATCAGACCTGAAACGATCACGCTCAGCTTTGCAGCTGGGACTTTCTTGTATGTGGCATAGCCAGTCATTGCATCAAGTTTGGTGAGATGCATGATGCCTGAGTTGATAAAGATGCCAGCAAACAAGATGCGAGCGATTATTAGTACTACGTCCATGGGGCTCCTTAGTTGGGTGAATATGAACAGGGGCAATAGTAGTTGAAAGTTCAACTACTACTTACCCGACACGCTGTCCCCACTTGCCATCTGTCAGTCCAAGGGGCTAGTTTTCGAACATATGTTCGAATATCCACAGCCCAAGGAGCGCGCAGCAGAGATGTCAGTCCCTCAGATTAATCCCGCCCATGATGTGATGATCGATGGCGCAACTACGCCTATTGAATTTACTTTCAAAGGGCGACGCTTTCGCATTCATGCCGTTTTATCCAGATGGTGTGAGGCCGGCGGTTGGTGGAACCGTATTAGCGATGGAAAGTATCGCCCGGATGATCAGGCACGTGCAGTCTGGCGCGTTGAGGCGGCACCTATCGGGGCACTGACAACATTTGAACTCGAGCGCGATGAACTTAGCGGTCAATGGATTATTAGATCGATATGAGTTTTATCCATTTAAACGTTGCTAGTGCTTATTCACTTAAATATGGCACAACGCAACCTAGTGATTTAGTTGCACGTGCAGCCGAGTTTGAGATGCCCGCTTTAGCACTCACCGATCGCGATGGTTTAGCTGGTGCGGTTCGCTTTGCTCAAAGCTGTGTGGACTACGGCATTGCACCGATCATCGGAGTCAATGTAGGTATCGAAAGAGATGAGGCAAAAAACCGTATCACTTTACTTGCCCATAGTGATGGGGGATGGCGCTCACTGTGTCGATTGCTGACATCCCTTGCAATGACAAGCGATAGCAGAAACCCTGTACTGACCCTTGATTTCCTACAACGTTTTAGCCATTACAGTTCAAATCTCTATGCCCTCCATGGTCCCGAATCATCGGTCGGTGCATTACTAACCGATAATCGCATCGATGCAGCTTTCACCGCCTTTAACCAAACCCGTGATTTATTTGCAGGTAATGCAATCGAATGTGTCTCACATTTAGTTGCAGGCAAAGGCCCTCGATCCACATCACATGCTGCCAGGTCACTGATTTTTGCCCGTGATCACGATATCGATGCCATTATTACAAATGCCGTACGGATGCGAGATCGCAGCGATGGACCAGTAGCCGATGTTTTAGATTGTGCGCGTCAGTTAGTCCCACTACACCCTCGTCATGTCGAGCGCCGTAACGCCGAAGGTTTTTTAAAATCTGGCGATGAGATGAGTTCACTGGCCGCTGAAATTGCGCGCGCAGCTGGAGAGCGCACACCGCGTCAGTTACTTGCAACAACTCGATCCTGGGCAGAGCGTTCTTTACTATCTCCTGCACGCGATATTGGTCTGGGCGGTGCGCACTTACCCGAGCCCCATGTTGTTGGCGCACAATCTGCACATGAGATGCGCATGTTATTGCGCACGCGCAGTGAGGCGGCAATTAACTGGCGCTATAGCGATAGCGGCGCAATTAAAAAAGCACGCGCCCGCTTAGATGACGAGCTATCAACAGTTGCAACCCTTGGCTTTGAATCTTATTTTTTAACAGTTGCCGATATCTGCGATATGGCACGCAAAGCCGATATTCGCGTTGCCGCTCGCGGCAGTGGGGCAGGCTCACTTATCTGTCACTTACTTGGAATCTCTGGCGTTGAACCCATGGCACATGGATTATTAATGGAGCGTTTTTGCTCCCCCCTTCGCAGAGCTCTGCCCGATATCGATATCGATGTCGAATCTCATCGCCGCCTTGAAATCTATGACATGGTCTTTAAACGCTATGGTGATACAAACTGGGATACACCTAATAATCAGTCGCGCTGTGCCACTGTTGCAATGGTTGATACATATCGCGCCAGGCATGCCATACGCGATGCCGGGGCAGCCCTTGGCATGCCTGCAATGGAGATTGATATGTTGGCAAAGTCAATGCCCCATGTTCGTGCGCGCAATATATCCAGCACACTTGAAAACCTACCTGAACTCAAATCTCTTAATATCAATGCCCCACTTACTGCGATGACAATCGCCCTTGCCGAACGCCTTGATGGCCTGCCACGACATTTAGCGATGCATCCATGCGCCATAGTTTTATCCGATGGCACTTTATTAGATCGAGTGCCGTTGATGAGCAGTGCCAGTGGTTATCCCATGGTTGTCTTTGATAAAGATGATGTGGAGGCCATTGGTTTATTAAAACTCGATGTATTGGGCGTGCGTATGCAGTCGGCGATTTCTTATGCCCTTACTGAAATTGAACGCACACAGGATAGAAAGATCGATATCGATGCAGTGGCGCTAGATGATCAAAGAACCTACGAGCTCATTCAATCAACGCGCACCCTTGGAATCTTTCAAATTGAATCTCCAGGCCAGCGCGAACTAGTCGGAAAACTTGAACCTAAAACATTTACCGATTTAATTATCGATATCTCACTCTTTCGTCCAGGCCCAGTCAAAGGCGACATGATTACGCCCTTTTTAAAGACCCGACATGGCTGGAGTCCAGCCCAAATCATCCACCCCGATCTCTATGAAATCTTGCGCGATACCGAAGGCGTTGTTGTCTTTCACGAACAAGTCATCCAGATCATTGCAACGATGACAGGTGTATCTCTGGCAAGTGCCGATGAAAAGCGGCGAGCACTGGGGGATAAGGCGGGGGCGCAAGAGGTCTGCGACTGGTTTTTCCCTGCAGCAACAGAGCGCGGGTATGAACTGCCAATCATCAATGAAATCTGGGATCTACTGCGTGCTTTTGCATCCTTCGGATTTTGTAAAGCACATGCTGCAGCCTTTGCCATGCCCACATATCAATCGGCATGGCTGAAGACTCATTATCCAGCGGCTTTTTTAGCTGGAGTTCTTACGCATGATCCTGGCATGTATCCCAAACGCTTAATCGTTGATGAAGTGCGTCAGATGGGAATCGCTATCGCTCCACTAGATGTCAATGAATCTGACTCGGTCTATCGTGTTGAAGAAAAAGGTGCAGCAATTCGCATAGCGCTATCGACTATCTCAAAGATTAGTGATGGCGAAATTAGATCGATTATCGCCGGTCGTCCTTATATAGATTTAGCAGATTTTGTACATCGCTCTGGTAGTAGCGCACCTGTTATAGAAAGTGCCGTTCTGACAGGTGGCTTTGATCGCCTGCATAGCGATGTTAATCGCCGCGACCTCTTATTGCATCTATCAGATCTACAGCGCTCACCACATAAAGCCATCTATGGTGCACAGATGAACTTAGCTTTTGTGCCCCCTACTCTCATCACTAGTGGTCTGCCTGATATGAACTCTGCCGAAATCGTGCGCCACGAAGTCGAACGTTTAGGCATCGACATGTCACGGCATTTAATCGAGTTCTATAGTGATTTTCTTAACTCCATCGCCGCTGTGCGATCATCACAGTTATTAG
>WLHF01000047.1 GCA_009702835.1 Actinomycetota bacterium | reverse complement strand
CAATTCTGGTCGCTCACGATCTCTGGCGTGGCTTTGGGCTTCATTTATGTGTTGATTTCTATGGGCTACACCATGGTTTACGGAGTTTTGCGCATGATTAACTTTGCTAACTCTGAAATCTTCATGGTTGGCGCCTTTGCCAGCGTAATTGTTAGTCGTGATGTTTTTCACTACACCAATGACTCGATCCCACCCTCAGGTGGAAAGTTAGCCCTAGTTACTGCTTGCTCGTTACTTGCCGCTATGCTCACCTCATCTTTCGTGGCCTTTATGGTCGAGCTCATCGCATATAGAAATCTTCGTAATAGAACCTCAAATCGAATTGCACCGCTAATCACTGCTATTGGCATGTCGATTATTATTTCTGAGATTGTACGAATCATGACTAAAGCACGTGCTATTTTCGCTCCCCGAATTATTGAAAAGCAGACTCTCTTTGTCTTTCACGGGGCCGATGTTCGCTTAGATAACACCATAACTATCATTGCCGGATTGGCTCTCTTTATTGCGCTCGAGCGATTTATCAAATTATCGCGTCTTGGCAAAGGCATTCGTGCGGTATCGATGGATGAAGATTCGGCAAAGTTAATGGGCGTCAATCTCAATCGTGTCATCTCACTCACGTTTATTATAGGTGGATTAATGACAGGGGCTGCAGGATTCTTTTATGTTAACGTTTATGAAAATGTTAAGTACAACATGGGATTTAGCTTAGGTCTTGCCGCCTTTACTGCTGCCGTTATTGGTGGAATCGGCAATATTCGCGGAGCTTTTTTCGGTGGAATCTCCTTGGGATTGCTGGAAATCTACGCATCGGCCATTGTTGGAACCCAGTGGAAGCCGGTGACAGTATTTGTTATCTTGATCCTAATTCTTTTATTTAAGCCCAATGGACTCTTTGGTGAAGCTGTTCAGAAAACGAGGGTGTAATGATTAATCTACGAGATAAAGGCGCTGAGTTCTGGGAGCGATCAAATCGCCCTGTAAGAATTCTGACGGTTTTAGCAATTCTTGCAGTCGTTGCCGCCCTGCCCTTTGCAAAAGGTAGTTTTCTTCAAACACCGATCGCCGCCTTTGATGCCGTTCTAGTCTATCCGATGGGAATTTTTATTCTTATGGCGATGGGCCTTAATGTTGTTGTAGGTAAGAGCGGTCTATTGGATTTAGGGTATGTAGCATTTTTTGCAGTCGGCGCGTACACAATGGCGATACTAGGAACACACACGGGTCTAAATACCTGGGAGATTATGCCCTTTGGTATCGGGTTTGCCATGTTGGCGGGATTGATTTTAGCAATTCCAACATTGCGCCTTCGTGGTGACTACTTAGCAATCGTTACTCTTGGCTTTGGTGAAATCGTACGAATCATCGCCGTAAATACGGAAAAAATCGGAGGGGCCTTAGGAATCGCGGGTATTCCTTTTCCACCTGGACTTGGTTTTGAATACCAGTTACTCGACCAGAAGTATTTTTACTGGACTGTCATTGTTCTTATACTGATCGTTATCTGGGTTGTTCGCAGATTGTCAGTGCGCCGCCCAGGTCGTGCGTGGGAGTCTATTCGTCAAGATGAAGATGCCGCTGAGCTCATGGGCGTTTCAACATATAAGTACAAGATTTGGGCTTTCGTATTCGGTGCAGCTATTGGTGGAGGCGCTGGGGTGTTCTATGCATCACGTTCGATGGTAATCGCGCCCGATAACTTTACGTTGAATACTTCGATCCTCATTCTGGCCTGTGTCGTCTTTGGTGGAATGGGAAATATTTGGGGAGTCATAGTGGGGGCCGCAATCTTGGGCTACCTACCCGATCGATTTAGATTTCTATCAGATGCCCGTCTGCTTCTCTTTGGTGTCGTACTAGTTGTTTTCATGAATCTGCGTCCTGAAGGAATTCTTCCAAGAAAGAAACGGGAAAAGAAGCATGTGACTCATATTTCGACGGGAGAATCAAAGTGAGCAAAGTTCTCCTAGAGTTAAAGGAGTTAACTATCAAATTTGGTGGTGTCACCGCGCTAGATACTGTTAACCTCTCGCTCAACGAGGGTGAGATTTTGGCATTGATCGGACCCAATGGAGCTGGCAAGACTACTGTTTTCAATTTGATTACGGGTGTCTATAAGCCAACTTCTGGTGAGATTTCATTTAATGGCATAAAGATTGCGGGCCAAAAGCGTCACAACATAACAAAGCTTGGGATTGCACGAACTTTTCAGAATATTCGCCTTTTCGGAGACATGACGACATTAGAAAATGTCATCACTGGAACTGACGTTCAGAATAAGGTTGGTTTTATTGGATCAATGTTCGGAACTCCACGCTCTCGCCGTGAAGAAAAAGCCAGTGTCGAAAAAGCGCATGAGATTCTCAAATTTATAGGCATCGATGAATACTCAGATCGCCTGGCCAGGAACTTGCCATATGGAGTACAGCGTCGGCTTGAGATTGCACGCGCTCTTGGAACTCAACCCAAGATTCTCCTCTTGGACGAACCGGCTGCAGGATTTAATCCCGCTGAGAAAGTAGAGCTGGCTGCAACGATTATTAAAATTCGCGATGCCGGATATACAGTTTTGCTGATCGAACACGATATGTCACTTATTATGGGAATCTCCGACCGTGTCGCAGTCCTGGATTTTGGAATCAAAATCGCCGATGACCTACCGAATAATGTACAAAAAGATCCACGTGTAATTGAGGCCTATTTAGGAGTACCAGCAGATGCGTCTTGAAATTAAAGATCTCCACGTCCACTACGGCAAGATCGAGGCGATAAAGGGAATCTCTGTCGTTGTTAACGAGGGCGAGATTGTTACGTTAATTGGTGCTAACGGCGCCGGAAAGACAACGACACTTAAGACGATCTCAGGTCTTCGCAAAGTATCTAGCGGTTCGATTTTATTTGATGGTCAAGATATCTCGAAAGTTGCCGCCCACGAGAGAGTAGATCTTGGAATCTCACAGGCTCCAGAAGGCCGCGGCATTTTTCCAGGGATGACTGTCTTGGAGAATTTAGAGATGGGAAAGTTTCATCGCAAGGGACGCAAAGCTGAGATGGATGAGGATTTAGATAAGATCTACGCACTCTTTCCACGTTTAAAGGAGCGCACATCACAGGCAGGTGGAACATTATCTGGAGGAGAGCAACAGATGTTGGCTATTGGCCGAGCTCTTATGGCACGTCCTAAAGTATTACTCCTTGATGAGCCATCGATGGGTCTTGCACCACAGATGATTGCAAATATCTTTCGCATTATTACCGAAATTAATAAGACGGGTGTGACAATCTTGCTAGTTGAGCAAAACGCGCAACAGGCGTTGCAACGAGCACACCGGGCATACATCCTTGAGACTGGAAATGTAGTGAAAGAGGCAAAGGCCTCAGATCTGCTCAATGACCCAGCGGTGCGCGAGGCCTATCTGGGCACTGGAGCCCACTCTTAAATTCTTAGCGCTCTGCCAAAATCAGACAGGTAATACGTGCAGTACATGTGCGTTCACCTTTGTCATTGGTAATTACGACGTCGTAACAACAGAGAGTTTTCCCAAGAGATAGCGCAGTTGCAACGGCTGTAACAACTCCACTCGTTGCAGATTTGTGATGAGTTGCGTTGATGTCAACTCCAACAATCATTCGCGTAGGACCTGCATGCAGGGCTGAACCAACTGAGCCAAGGGTCTCAGCTAAGACAACACTTGCACCGCCATGTAAAAGTCCAACGGGTTGAGTGTTTCCCTCCACTGGCATCGTTGCGACTAATCTTTGCGGTGAGGCTTCGATAATTTCGATACCCATCTTTATCCCGAGTGCACCGCCGCCACGCTCTTTAATAATCTCTAAGAAACTCTCATTGCTCATAAGACATGAGTCTAACCAACAATCTAAGATGAACCCATGAGCAAACGCCTGTTACTTATTGATGGGCACTCAATGGCATATCGTGCTTTTTACGCCCTGCCAGCTGAAAACTTCACCACCGCTAGTGGACAGCATACAAATGCGATTTATGGCTTTGCCACGATGCTGCTCTCCTTGCTCACCAGCGAGAAGCCCACGCATGTAGCCGTTGCCTTTGATGTCTCCCGTAAAACCTTTCGCTCTGAGATCTTCCCCGAATACAAAGCCAATCGGACCAAAACCCCTGATGAGTTTCGGTCGCAGATGTCGTATTTGCATGAGTTAGTGACTGCCTTCGGTATCACCACATTTGAAGTTGAGGGCTATGAGGCCGATGATATTTTAGCCACTATTGCAAAGCGTGCCGAGAGCGAAGGTGCCCATACTCTTATCTGCACGGGTGATCGGGACTCATTTCAATTAGTTAACGAGATGACAACGGTGCTCTATCCCAAACGTGGGGTAAGTGATTTAGCGCGCATGACACCAGAATCGGTATATGAAAAGTATGCGATGACACCTGCGCAGTATCCAGATTTTGCAGCCCTTCGCGGAGATCCAAGCGATAACCTGCCCTCGGTTCCAGGAGTTGGTGAAAAGACGGCTGCTAAATGGATTGTTGACTTTGGGTCGCTCAAAGAGCTCATCGCAAATGCCGATAAGTTGGGCGGCAAGGTTGGCCAGTCTTTGCGTGATTCAATCGATAGTGTAATTCTCAACAGTGAGTTAACTCAGTTGGTTGTAGATGTTCCTATCAAACTTGTAATCGATGATTTAGTGTGGTCTGGAGTCGATGAAAAGAAGATTGCTCCTCTATTTGATCTGCTTGAATTTAAAACTCTCAAAGATCGCATGAAACCAATTCTGCTCAAGGCCACCACGCTATCTAGTGTTGAGACCGAGTTCACCCTCTTTGCCCAAGAGATGAGTGAGGGCGTACTTACTTCGAAAGAGGCAGCTGCAAAAATTGCCGAACATACTGGCGCTCTGGCAATCGCCTTTTCGCTCATTGGGGGAAAACTGCAGAGTTATGCCGTGGCACTCTCACAGGACGATGTTTTCTTGGTGCACTCATCACAGCTGGGGGACTGGGCTAAGAATTCAGAGATTAAAAAGATTGCCCATGATGCTAAATCTCTATCACGTAACTATCCGATGCAAGGCGTTGAGTTTGACACCGCACTCGCCGCCTACCTCGTCAATCCTGGCGTACGAGCTCAGGAACTTGCAAACCTACAGGAGCGATGGGGCGATGGCTCTGCAATTAACTCCTCTAGTCCAGAGCAAGAGCTACTCACATCAGCAAGAGCGCTTTTTTTCTTACGTGGCTCACTTACTCGCGAACTAAAGGAGCGTGGCCTATACGAACTCTTTGTTTCAATGGAGCTTCCTATTGCAGAGCTTCTATCGCAGATGGAAAATATTGGTATTGCCGTCGATCGCAAAGAGTTGGACAGGCTCTATGCCTTCTTTGAAGGAGAGGTAGCTCGAGAGACAAAGGCTGCCCATGATTGCGTTGGCCACGAGTTCAATGTTGCCTCACCTAAACAGCTTCAAGTTGTTCTCTTTGATGAGTTAAAACTTCCGAAGACTAAGAAAATTAAGACTGGATACACCACTGATGCTGAAAGTTTGGATTGGCTACATCAAAAGAGTGGACACCCATTACTAGCCCACTTGTTGCGCATCAGGGAGACAAAGAAACTTGCTACAACCGTTGATGGATTAATCTCAGAGATCGCACAAGATGGTCGGATCCACACACACTTTGGTCAAACAGTTACATCAACTGGGCGGCTCTCATCAATTGGACCAAATTTACAGAATATTCCAGTGCGCACTGAAGAGGGTCGAACGATTAGAAACGCATTTATTGCGGGTATGGGATATGTAGGTCTATTAACCGCTGATTACAGTCAGATTGAGATGCGCATCATGGCTCACTTATCAAATGATGCGAAGTTATTGGCCGCCTTTGAATCCGGTGAGGATTTACATGCCACGATTGCAGCGGTAATTTTTGGAGTAAAGGCCCACGATGTTGATCCAGAGATGCGTCGTCAAATTAAGGCGATGTCATATGGCCTGGCCTACGGGCTTTCATCATTTGGTTTATCAGCGCAGTTAGATATCAGTCCATCCGAAGCGCAAGGTTTGATGGATACCTACTTTCAACGCTTTGGCGGAATCCGTGATTACTTAAAGACGGTGGTTGAGGAGGCGCGCAAAGTTGGGTACACCGAAACTATTATGGGGCGTCGTCGCTATTTACCAGATTTAATGAGTGATAACCGCCAACGCCGTGAAGTGGCAGAGAGAATGGCACTTAACGCACCGATTCAGGGATCGGCTGCCGACATTATCAAGTTAGCAATGTTAAAGGTAGAGAGTGCTATTAGAAAGCAAGAACTTCAATCACGATTATTGTTGCAGGTACACGATGAGCTAATCCTTGAAGTTGTTAAGGGCGAAGAGGATGCAATCACGACACTTGTTACTCGCGAAATGGGTGTGGCCTATCCTCTGCGCGCACCTCTAGATGTCAGTGCAGGTCTGGGTCTGACGTGGCATGATGCAGCGCATTGAAATCCTCCTCATCGGTTGGAATTCGATTGGCTGCATTTAATCGCTCTTTCCCAATGGTAAGCACGAGAGTTCCCATGCCAATTGAAAATGCAGTTAATGCTAAACAGAACTGCGGTGAAACAGATTCAGATAGCACTCCACCAACTGCCGACCCCAGTGACATCACACTTCCTTCTACTGTCCAAAGCCAGGCCATATAAGAAACTGCCGAGCCCTTTGGGCGAACAGCCTCCATGACCTCCCAGTAAAAGACTTGAATTGCACCGCCAACAAAGCCTAAGAATGCACCGGCAATTGCCATCGACCAACCTGGATATGTAAATGCAATCGGTATCGAAACCAGAAACCATATGAGATAGGTCGCACGAAGCGCCGACAGTGACGAGGTACGTTTTGAGAGTAGTCCTGCAATTAATCCACCCACAATGCTAGAAATACCCATAGCGGCGAAAACCCAAGCGGTACGATGTGCCACATTTTCTATCGTTGCAAATGCTGGAACGGCAACATCAAAGAGTCCCCAACCAAAGCCGATAAAAGATCCTTCTAGCATCATGAGTCGGAGTGCTGGGTTATGCCAGAGAGATTGAGCATCCTTCTCTTTCTTCTCCGGTATCCAATCTCTGGAAATTGGTGCAAGTGCAAGTGCGCCACCACCGATTATCATTAAAATCGCTGATGTGGTTAGTGCGCTTCCTGGGTGAGAAGAGAGAGCGAGTCCCGTCGCAATAACTGGCCCTATAACACCGGCAGTATTCATTACCGATGAATCGACTGCATAAGCCGTTCGCAGAAAATCGCCCGTAACGATTGTCTTCCAAAGTGGGCGCACAGATAAATTAATTGGTGGAGCGGTGAGCCCCATGATGGTTGCCATGATAAGAATGAATGTTGATGAGTGCGAAATATTGACCATGATCATCATCCCTGCATATGCCGGAACAAGAATTCGCAGAGGCCATTTTTGCCCATACCTATCTATGACTGAGCCACGTATGCCAGCGGTAAATGAGCCAGCCAGTGCATTCGCGCCAATTACAAGACCAGCTAGCGCAATAGAGCCAGTCTCTTGCTGGGTTTTAAAGAACAGGGCCAGACCCACCATTCCGTAGGCGACACGGGCAGGGAAGGCCGCGAGTACTAGTACCCAGACGTTAGGGAGTGCAAATAACTGGCGATAGCGATTCATGATGGATAAGAGTCTAATGATTGGGCCTAGATAAATGAGCGGATTTGCTCTAAAGCAGGCCAAAACCCTACCCTTACCCTCCAGCCACGAAAGTGGAAACTACTACTCATCTATCCCTACGGAGCACACTTGTCTACAACAACACCAGTAATTGCAGTAAATGACATTGGATCGGCCGCTGATTTTCTAGCCGCAATCGAAGGAACTATAAGAAATTTTAATGACGGAGATCTCGTCGTCGGAACAATCGTTCAAGTTGGTCGCGAAGAAGTTCTCGTTGACATCGGCTACAAAACTGAGGGTGTTATTCCTTCACGCGAACTATCGATTCGCCACGATGTAGACCCAAATGAGATTGTTAAGGTTGGCGAAAGCATTGAAGCTCTCGTTCTTCAGAAGGAAGATAAAGAAGGTCGCTTGATTCTCTCTAAGAAGCGCGCACAGTACGAACGCGCCTGGGGAGATATTGAAGGCAAGAAAGAGCGCGATGAAGTTGTAATTGGAACGGTCATTGAAGTTGTTAAGGGCGGTCTCATCGTTGACATCGGTCTGCGTGGATTCTTGCCAGCATCCCTTGTTGAAATGCGCCGTGTACGCGACCTCACTCCTTACATCGGTAAGCAGGTAGAGGCACGTATCATCGAGCTCGATAAGAATCGTAATAACGTCGTCCTTTCACGTCGTGCATTCCTTGAGCAGACACAGTCAGAGTCACGTACAACTTTCCTTAACCAGCTTCAAAAGGGCCAGGTTCGTACAGGCGTCATCTCATCCATCGTGAACTTCGGTGCCTTCGTTGATCTTGGTGGAGTCGATGGCCTTGTTCACGTCTCTGAGCTATCGTGGAAGCACATCGATCATCCAGGTGAAGTTGTAGAAGTTGGCGATGAAGTAACTGTTGAAGTTCTTGAAGTTGATTTTGAGCGCGAACGTGTTTCGCTTTCTCTTAAGGCGACACAAGAAGATCCATGGCAGGCATTTGCTCGCACGCACACAATTAATCAGGTTGTACCTGGCGTTGTGACAAAGCTTGTTCCATTCGGTGCATGTATACGTGTACATGAAGGAATCGAAGGCCTTGT
>WLHF01000046.1 GCA_009702835.1 Actinomycetota bacterium | reverse complement strand
TCAGAGAGCGGATTTTCTGAGTATCAATTGACCGTTACACCAGCGGCGATGAGTGGGCCGGCAACAATCGATGTTGGAAATGCCGGAACTGTGATGCGTTTTTTACCACCACTTGCAGCTCTTGCAACGGGTGAGATTTCATTTGATGGTGATCCACGATCCTATGAACGCCCACTTGCACCAGTTATTAAAGCCCTTGAAGAGCTCGGGGTTTCGATTGCACATGAGGGGCGCTATAGCTTGCCCTTCACCCTTCATGCCAAGGGAGGGATCCCTGGCGGTGTTATAACAATTGATGCCAGCGCATCTAGTCAGTTTCTCTCAGCGCTTTTATTAGTTGGAGCAAGTTTTGAGAATGGAATCACTGTAATACATAAAGGTGGCACTCTTCCATCGATGCCACATATAGATATGAGCGTTGAAATGCTCCGCGATTTTGGCGGCGTTGTTAGCGTTGATAGTGAAGCTAAAAGTTGGAGCGTAAAGCCTGGTGCTTTGCATGGGCGAGATTTAATAATTGAACCTGATCTTTCAAATGCTGCGCCCTTTCTCTCAATCGCAATGCTATGTGGAGGAAGCATCACAATCGCAGATTGGCCTGCAAAGACAACACAGCCTGGAGATCAACTCCGCTCGATTCTCTCTGACATGGGCGCAAAGATTTCAATGAGTGAAAAAGGATTAACTCTTACGGGTACGGGTGTTATTCATGGAATTGACATTGATTTACATGATGTTGGTGAGCTCACACCAGCGATTGCAGCTTTAGCGATCTTTGCAGATTCACCATCACATCTTCGGGGTATTGCTCACCTGCGCTTACATGAGACCGATCGCTTATCTGCATTGACTCGGGAAATTAACGCTTTAGGTGGCGACGTTAAAGAACATGAAAGCTCGCTGCACATTACCCCTGCGCCATTACATGGTGGGGTTTTTCATACCTATGAGGATCATCGATTAGCAACTGCCGGTGCTGTAATCGGCCTCATGGTGCCTGGCATTGAAGTTGAAAATATTGCAACCACTCGCAAAACGTTGCCAGATTTTCCAGGATTATGGAGCTCGCTTCTTACATGAGAGTGCGAATAGGCACGCGATGAGTCCACGCGAATACGATGAGTCCGATGCGCGGATAAGACCAGCTCGCAGCACTCGCCCGCGAAGTAAGGATCGCCCCAGCCATAGCGCGGCGATTAGTGCCTTAGTTACAACCGTTGATCGCGGCCGGCAGACCTGCATTACCGATGAGGGATTAGTAATTACCGCCATGCGTGCCCGTGAACTAGGACCGAAATCAGTTGTTGTTGGTGATGTAGTTTCCATAGTGGGAGATATCAGTGGAGATGAAGGTAGTTTGGCACGCATAGTCGCCGTCAATAATCGCCGTAACTCACTCAGTAGAACCGTTGATGATGCAGCACAAGTAGAGCGAACTATCGTTGCAAATATCGATCAACTAGTAATTGTTGTTGCTGCGACAAATCCAGAGCCACGACGGGGTTTAATCGATCGCTTTTTAGTATCTGCATTTACTGAAGGTATTGCTCCAAAGTTAGTTGTTACTAAAACAGAGCTCGGAGCCGTCCCAGATTTTATAGCCCAGTATTCAAAGTTAGATGTTGAGATTGTGCATACTGCGATTAAGAGTCAATCACGTGAGAGGGATTTAGAGGCCTTGCATGCGATGCTTCAGGGCAAAATCTCAGTTTTAGTAGGCCACTCCGGAGTTGGAAAATCAACGCTCATTAATGCCTTAGTACCAGAGGCAGATCGCTTAACGGGAGATGTAAATGCATCAACTGGGCGCGGACGTCACACATCATCTAGTGCCATCGCACTCCCACTAGTTGATAGTGATGGCTGGATTATTGATACACCTGGAATTCGTGCCTTTGGTTTATCCCATATAAATAACAATCGAATCGTGGATGCATTTACGGATTTATCCCAGGTCGCGGCAAACTGTCGCCCTAACTGCTCACACTCTGAGAGCTCATGCTTACTCGATGCCTGGGCCGCACCCGGAGGGGTTTTGGATGTCGAGCGCAGTGCGCGCCTCGCCAGTCTTCGCTCACTGCTTGCCGTCAAGGATCAAGCCGCACAAGGCGATGAGGATTAAGATTGCCGCATTATGAAAAGTGATTCGGCGAGCTATACAGATGATTTAGCTCTGGCCCATGTACTGGCCGATCTCGCTGATTCGATTGCATTGCAAAGATATCAAGCCTTGGATTTAATAGTCACAACTAAGCCAGATAACACACCGGTCACAGATGCCGACCGCGCAGTTGAAACGGCGATTCGTCAAGCACTTGCAAAGCATCGCCCCGATGATGGCCTATTAGGTGAAGAGTTTGGTAGCGATATTTCTGGTACCAAGCGTTATTGGGTTATTGATCCAATCGATGGAACTAAGAACTTTATGCGTGGAGTACCGACATGGGCCTGCTTAATCGCACTTGTAGAGGTCGCAGCTGATGCAGCACAAGAGGTAGTAGTTGGGATTGCAAGTGCGCCCGCCTTGTCCCGTCGTTGGTTTGCATCAAAGGGGGCAGGGGCCTTCGTAGTTTTTAATGGCGATACTAAAAAGCTCTCAGTCTCGCGCGTGGCATCTCTCTCTGATGCATCAATTGCATACTCAGATTTCAATGGCTTTGGTGATCGACTTGAAGCATTTCAAAAGATGCTCTCTCATGCATGGCGAACACGTGGTTTAGGGGATTTTTGGTCGCATATGCTGGTGGCAGAGGGCGCAGTTGATGTAGCAGTCGAACCAACTCTTGCAGTCTGGGATATGGCAGCTCTCGATATTATTGTGCGTGAAGCCGGTGGAAGATTTACAAATGTAACTGGGAAAGCAGGGCCATTTGGCGGCAGTGGAGTTTCAACTAATGGGCTTGTGCATGATGCGGTAATAACTGGACTCAATCCATGAGCACAGTATTAGAGCCAACGACGCTCTCAATCGAGGGCATGACCTGTTCATCGTGTGTGAATACCGTTGAGAAGGCTTTAAATTCCCTCGCTGGCGTGAGTGCAACAATTAACTTTGCAACAGAGACGGCTCATATCCTGGCCCCGGCCGATATGGATTTTAAGGAGCTCATCAAATCCGTTGAAAAGGCGGGTTACAAGGCTGCGCTACTGCAAGCTGGTCAATCGGTGACGCTTCACAATAAGAAATCTGCCCGTGCCCTTTTCTTTGCAGCAATCTTTGCCATTCCTGCAGTAACAATCTCGATGGTTATGAGTTGGCACCACCAGATAGATATGTGGATACACGAAAGCCTAGATTATTTTGCTGTATCGCATCCACTGTATTCACCCACTGCTTGGCTTGTTATTGGATTGAGTGCGCCCGTTGTTTTATTAGTTGCCTGGCCTATTCACCGGGCAGCTTTGCGCAATCTAAAGCATCCAACGATGGATAACTTGATCTCACTTGGTTCACTTGCAGCATTCACATGGTCCATCTATGCCAATGCAACGGGTGCGGGAGATGTCTATACAGAGGTTGCTTCTGGCGTAATTTTCTTTGTGATTCTGGGCCGATTCTTAGAGACACGTGCAAAGTCACGTGCAGGTGCGGCGTTAACTTCACTCCTTGCCTTAGGTAGTAAAGAGGTAACAATCGTGCGTGGGGGATTCCCACTGATTGTTCCGATTGAACAGTTGCAGATAGGTGACGAGTTTGAGGTACTGCCAGGTGCTCGCATCGCAACCGATGGCATTGTTGTTAAGGGCGAAAGTGCAGTTGATAATTCAATGCTCACTGGCGAATCAAAGCCCGTTGATGTTCGCGCAGGCTCGCTAGTTATTGGAGCATCTCTAAATCACAACGGCCGCTTAATCGTGCGTGCAACAAGAATCGGTAGCGATACCGAACTTGCCCGCATCACTGCCATGGTTATAAGTGCACAGGGCACAAAGGCACCGATTCAACGACTTGCCGATCGCATTAGCGCCGTCTTTGTACCAATCGTTACACTCATCTCAATCGCAACATTTCTTGGTTGGTACTACACCGATCACTCTCTAACTCGATCCATCTCAATTGCAATCACCGTCTTAGTAATTGCATGTCCATGTGCACTTGGCTTAGCCACGCCTGTGGCCTTACTCGTGGCATCAGGGCGGGGTGCTGGGCGCGGAATAGTTCTGCGCGAGCCACGAGTTCTCGAGGTTGCACGCACAGTTGATACCGTTGTATTTGATAAGACCGGCACATTAACGCAGGGTGTTATGAACGTTGTCGAAGCGACAGTATCGAGCGCGGCCGGTGCGGTTCTGGGCAGTTCATTTGCCTCGTTAATAAATGAGACAACGATTCTCTCTTCAGCCCTTGCAATCGAATCTCAAAACTCACACCCAGTTGCTCTCGCAATCGCACGTCACGCTATTGGTAAGGGCGCAAAAAACTATGATGTCACAGAGTTTTCTATTACTCCTGGATCAGGGGCCGCTGGTCGCGTCAATTATGGCGCACACTCACCAGTTGTATTAATCGGCTCGCCATCAGCCGTTGCCCATAGCTGTACTGATTTTCATGCCGAATTAAAGTCAGCGATCACTCGTGGCCAAGAGGCAGGGTTAACAGTTTCAGTTCTTGCATGGGATGGAGTTGCGCTAGCCGTCTTTGCAGTGGGCGATCAATTAAAGAGCGATGCCGCCGAAACCGTAAGTTCACTGCGCGCAATGGGAATCACCCCATGGCTAGTAACTGGAGATAGCGCAGAGGTTGCAGCATCGGTTGCAAATACTGTGGGTATCGATGCAGCGCATGTCATATCGGCCGCCTCACCTGAAGATAAGTTGAGAGCAGTTGAGCGTTTGAAATCTGAGGGACATTGCGTGTTAATGATCGGTGATGGCATTAATGATGCTGCCGCGTTAACGGCCGCCGATTTATCGATGGCGATGGGAACAGGTACTGATACTGCGATATCGAGTGCCGATATAACGCTGATGAACTCAGGCCTTGGCAGTGTTATCGATGCGCTGAAATTAGCAAAGAAGACGCTGCGCATCATTCATCTCAATATGGGCTGGGCCTTGATCTACAACGTTATTGGCCTGCCGATAGCAGCCCTTGGCTTATTACGTCCTATCTATGCCGCAGCGGCAATGGCGCTCTCATCACTATTTGTCGTAACAAATTCGTTGCGCATAAAGTAAAAACGCGCATTGCCTGCCGGTGCAAGAAACATCCAGTGCCTGCCGGTGCAATAAAAAACGCGCTCATTGGTCTACAAATGAGAAATCTCGCATGTGGTTTTGCGAAGAAATTTTAAAAAAACACAAATTTCGTAGCAATCCACGTGCGAGATTTTCGATCTCTTTGTTCTAGTAGCGGGGGCAGGATTTGAACCTACGACCTCTGGGTTATGAGCCCAGCGAGCTACCGAGCTGCTCCACCCCGCGTCGGTTTCGGTAATCTTATGGGCTCAATAGATAAAGACCAAATCCATGAATGAATACCCATGAATGTGGCCTTTATCTGACAATCTCTTGCGGAGATTAATTTAAATCAGCTGCAGTTTATTTCTTTGTTTGCGCAGCTATCGCCGATGCAATCGCAGATTTCAATCGATCCTGTGCTCGTCCATATGCAGCAAAGTCACCCTTAGCAAGGGCGGCCTGTCCATCGGAGAGTGCCTGCTTAGCACTTGCGAGTGCAGAGGCAAGAGAGTTATTAGTTGTTCCAGTAGTAGGTGTTGAGCCACCCGTTGTTGACGTTGTACCGGAGTTACCACCGAATACTTGGTCGAGTGCGCCCTTTAATGTGTCGTCATACCCGATCTGATCACCGAATGAAACGAGTACTTTTTGTAGTAATGGATATGCAGCGCTATTAGATGTTGCGCGAACATAAACGGGCTGTACGTATAACAAACCGCCTCCGACAGGAAGTGTCAATAAGTTTCCAAGTACTACATCTGATCCACCTTGACGCAATAGCGAGAGTGAGTTTGCAACTTCAGGTTTGGCTTCAAAATTAGATGCAACCTGTGATGGACCTGCAACGTTTGTACTACGTGGAAGTTGCAGCACAGTGATCTTGCCGTAGTTAGGACCGGAATCAGAGTTAACAACTGCGAAGGCCGACAAGTTTTCACGACCACCACGTGGAACAAATGGCGTGGTCATTGCAAACTCTGGCTTTGCCTCACCTGGCATCTGCAGAGTTAAGTAGTACGGAGGCTGCGCACTTGCGTTAGCTCCGAAGGTTGATGGATCGCGTGGCACGCGCCAGAAATCCTGGCCACCATAAAAGGCGGCCGCTGTTTTCACGTGATATGCCGAGAGAATTTCGCGCTGAACACGGAACATGTCTTCGGGGTAGCGAATGTGTGCCATGAGATCTTTAGAAATCTTAGATTTTGGTGTGACGGTGCCAGGGAAGGCCTTGCTCCAGGTAGCTAAAACTGGATCTTTTTCATCCCACTGGTACAGCGTGACGGTGCCATCATAGGCATCGACCGTTGCCTTCACTGAGTTTCGTATGTAGTTAATACTCTGATTTCCCTGAGCCGTGATGGCCGATGAGTTAGCTGTGAGTGCATCAGATGTAGCACTAGATAGTGAGATCTGCTTTGCATATGGGTAGCCAGCACTTGTTGTGTAGCCATCAATAATCCAAAGAACCTTGCCATCAATGAGCGCTGGATATGGATCTCCATCCAGAGTTAACCAAGGCGCTACCTTTGCAACTCGCTCACGTGGGTTACGTTCAAAGAGAATCTTTGAATCCTTGTTGATAAGTGATGATAGTAGAAGTTTTTGCTCTTGATACTTAAGAGCAAAAACAATCTTGTTCACGAGGGATCCAACTGGGACTCCGCCAGTACCTGTATATGTGTAGTTCTTCTGCCCATTAGATGATGCATCATCTGGGTAGTCAAACTCAACTGGAGAATCAGTTTTTACGCCACCAATAATTGAATAATCAGGAACATTTTCGCCGAAGTAAATACGCGGCTGGAATTCGCCGAGACCTTTAGTTGGTGGAAGGTCACCAACTGCAAAAGATGGCTTACCATCGGCATCACGTGTATTACCAAAGGCGGCAACGAAACCGAATCCATGTGTATAAACAAGGTGATCATTAATCCAGTTACGTGATGGATTTCCGGCGATATTTAATTCGCGCACGGCAACAATTACATCGCGCTTAACACCATCGATCATATAGCGATCAACATCTAATGAGTCAGGGAAGGTGTAGTAAGGCTTGATCTGTTGAAGCTGGCGGAAGGTTGCAGGTAACACATTTGGATCCATCAAACGGATATTTGCAATCGTTGCAGCATCTTTTGAAAGCTGGCCAGCAGATGTTGTTAACGTTGCCTGATAATCGCTGACCTGGACGTCATCTAGGCCAAAAGCGGTGCGCGTAGCATCGATATTGCGCTGGATATATGGCGCTTCTTTCGATGATTCACTTGGCTTAACTTGAAACTGCTGAATTGCGCCAGGATAAATACCTGCAATGAGTACCGATGAGATAACAAGTAGTACGGTACCGGCGGCAGGTAATACCCATGAACGACGAACTATATTTGCAAAAAACAGAAGCGAACAGAGAACTGCAATCGCGGCCAAAATCGCCTTAGCTGGCAGAACTGCATTCACATCGGTATAGGTGAGCCCTGTAATTAACTTGCTCTCTTTGAGCGCCAGCGCATAGCGATCGAACCAGTATGCAACTGCCTTGAGTAGTACAACTCCGCCGAGTAAAACAGAGAGTTGAACACGCGCTGCAACCGTTGTGCGATCTTCACGGACCTGTAGTCGAATTCCACCATATAGATAATGAACAACCGAGGATGAAATGATTGAAAGAACCAGCGTTGAGATTGCCCATGCAATGAGTGTTTGCCAGAATGGAAGACGGAAAGCGAAGAATGAGATGTCCATATTGAACTGTGGATCTGTGGTTCCAAATGGAGTTGAATTCTTAAATAGTAGCCATGTCGACCACAACAGCGAACCTGATGTTCCAGCAAAGTAGAAAAGTGCAACAGCTAAACCGAGAATGACCCAACGCTTTATCGGTTCAATCTGTGCGCGATAACGCTCGAGATTATCGACCTCTACAGTCATCGGCACATATAGTGGACGTCGCTTATAAGCGATGATGATATTGAGAAGAATGAGCGCAGCGGTAGTTAAACCAGCGGCCACAAAGAGCAGAATTTTCGTCATTAAGAGCGTTGACCAGACCGATGTGAAGTTAACGGATTTAAACCAGAGCCAATCCGCGTAAAATCCGCTCATTGAAACCAGCGCAATACCAATAACAACAAGAATTCCAATTGTTATAGGAAGTGGACCACGACGGGCTTTGAAGTTGAACTGGGGGGCTGCATTAGTCATGCCACAACGCTAGCGCACCATTAGCACGCTTACTATTCGGAGGTTTTGGGCAAAGACACGAGATAACTGCGCTGGCAACAGTGAGGTATTTGTGATCTGCAGAGAGTGAACAACTCCAGCCCTAGCGTGAACAACTCCTGCACAATCGAGATTAGGGCGCGGGCTTGGCCCCTACCAAGAGAGCGTTAATGGCATCGGTGAGGGTAGCCACAAAGATAACCGTGATGCCTTGCTGTGGATTAGTAATATCTCTCTGATTTCCTAGGGGTGCTAAAAATATTTTGGCACCAGCCTTTTGTGCGGCATGGATTTTTTCATTGATGCCGCCGATAGGCCCGACTGTGCCATCGATGCTAATCGTGCCGGTTCCAGAGATATGGCGCCC
>WLHF01000045.1 GCA_009702835.1 Actinomycetota bacterium | reverse complement strand
TTTAACTCAGCCCGCCGATTTTGTCGAGGAAATCGCGCGCTTAATTGGTTACGACAAAATTCCATCTGTTTTACCACCAAAGCCACTACATGCTTCACTGTCACCCTCCCAAAAGCGTCAACGCGCAATGTCAGCTTCATTAGCAGCGCAAGGTTTATCTGAAGTTCAGACTTTTCCATTTACAAATGATGCCCTCATATTGTCTATGGGCTATGTTGGTGATAGAGCATCCACCTATCGATTAGCCAATCCGATGTCAGAGGATTTACCAGTCTTGCGTACCCACCTTTTGCCAGGTCTTGCTCAGGTTGCTGCGAGAAATATAGGGCGAGGAGCAAAAGATATTGCTATCTTCGAAATTGGTGCGATTTTTAGAAAATCCAAGGAGTTAATTCCAGCTATTTCTCCAAAGTTAGACCACAAACCTGGTTCTAAAATTATTGCAGATATTTTTGAAAGTGTGCCTTCACAGCCGATACACCTTGCAGCGATTTTGGCTGGAAAGGTTGAAACTGAGTCCTGGAGAGGCAAGGCCCGGAGTTTTGATCTTCATGATGCGATTGCTCATGTTGAGAGGTTATTAGAGATGGCAAATCTAACTTGGAGTTTGGAGCGCAGTGATTTCGCACCCTGGCATCCCGGTCGTTGTGTTGAGTTTCTTATCGATGGAAAAGCTGTAGCTCATGCGGGTGAGTTACATCCCCGCGTCGTTGCGCAGTTTTCGCTACCACCTCGGTCGGTAGCTTTTGTTGTTAACCTTGATGCACTTCCAGCCACTCCATTGGTCCGAGCAAAATCTGTAGCTTCAATGCCGGCAGCATTTCAGGACGTTGCCTTAGTCGTCGACGATACTGTTTCTGCACGCGACGTGGAATCTGCCCTGCGTGAAGGTGCGGGGGAGTTGCTTGAGTCAATCACGCTTTTTGATCGCTATGAAAAAGTTGGTGATGGGAAAGTCTCCCTAGCCTTCACATTAGTATTTCGGTCGTTAGAGCGCACTCTTACAGGGGAGGAAGTCTCGGGAATGCGTGAGGCAGCCACTTTGTCGGCATTTACTAAATGTGGGGCAATAGTTCGTACTGCATAAATATACGGAAATTTGCATAAATATCAATCCTCGTGTACTCTCTACTTATGAAAACAGCGGTTATAGGTGGCAGTGGATATGCAGGCGGAGAGCTATTAAGACTTTTAGCTGTGCACCCTTATTTTCAGGTGGTCGTGGTTACAGCGCACAGTAACTCTGGAGAGTTAATTACTGCGGTGCACCCACAATTAACAAGTTATGGGACCAGAACGTTTAGCGCGGTCAGTGACGTTGACTTTAGTGCAGTGGAATTAGTCTTTATAGCACTTCCCCACGGTGAGTCTGCATCCTTAGTCCATACACTTCCCGATCACCTCAAAATCGTTGATTTGGGAGCAGATTTTAGATTAGTTGATTCAGCACTATGGGAGAAATATTATGGCGGAACACATGCTGGTACATGGGTATATGGCCTTCCCGAGATCATTGGTTCACGCAGCAAAATAGCTAAGTCAAAACGGATTGCAAACCCTGGTTGCTATCCAACTTCTGTTGCAATTGGCCTGGCACCAGCTCTTGATTTTATTGATAGCAGCGATATCGTTGTAGTCTCAGCAACGGGAACAACGGGCGCAGGGCGTAACGCGAAAGTGCACTTGATTGCTAGCGAAATTATGGGATCTCTGAGTTCCTATAAATTTGGTGGTGTTCACCAACACACTCCAGAGATGGAGCAAACTTTAAGTTCGCTAATGGGCGCAACAGTAAATATTCTCTTTACACCGATTATGGCGCCAATGACGCGCGGAATTCTCTCAACATTGACCGCGAAGATGACTAAAAATCTTACAACCGAGCAAGTGCATAGTCTCTATAGCTCTGCATATCAAGACGAGTATTTTGTTGATGTACTACCAATTGGGCAATTGCCGAAAACGGGCGCACTGACTGGTAGCAATAAAGTGCAACTACAAGTGGCAGTTGACTCTCATACTAATCGCTTAGTCGTATCTGTTGCACTTGATAATCTGGGTAAAGGAGCGGCAGGTCAGGCGATCCAAAACGCAAATATTATCAATGGTTTTCCTGAAACCTCTGGTCTATCACTAGATGGTTTGGGCATATGAGACTACCGAGAGGTTTTCGATCCGGTTCGATAGCTGCTGGATTAAAGAGTTCGGGAGCACTCGATTTAACTGTTATCCAAAATCAAGGCCCACGATTTGAAGCTGCAGCTGTTTTTACGAGTAACAAAGTGGTAGCTGCACCAGTTATTTGGTCTCGTGAAGTGGCAAAAGGCGAGATTGTCCGCGCTGCAGTCCTAAATTCCGGTGGGGCAAATGCCTGCACTGGGCCCCAGGGATTTTTGGACACTCATGTAACTGCTGAGCTTATAGGGGAGTTGCTAAGTGTTTCTGCGGCTGAGGTTATCGTCTGTTCAACGGGAATGATCGGTGAGTTATTGCCTATGGAGAAGATTACAAGTGGAATACGGAAGATTGTTCCAAACATGAATACCGAGGGTCTTGCTTCCTCGGCCGAGGCCATCATGACTACTGACTCCATAGCCAAAATTGCTACTTCTAAAAAATTTGGAGTTGAGATTTCAGGTATCGCGAAGGGGGCTGGAATGCTGGCACCTTCACTAGCCACGATGCTTTCAGTTCTAATGACAGATGCTGTGATCCCAAAACAGGCACAGAGGATTTTTACTGAAGTTGTTGAGCGTACTTATAATCGCATTGATTCTGATGGTTGCACATCAACTAATGACACAGTGCTTTTGATGTCATCTGGTGCCTCAGGGATTGCCCTCTCCAATTCAGAAATGGAAGAGTTACTGATGGAGGTGTGCGGGTCATTGGCCTCCCAGTTGATCGCAGATGCTGAAGGTTCGACGAAATCAATCTCCATAGTCGTTCATCATGCGGTGAGCGAACAGGATGCAGTTGAAGTTGCCCGAGCATGTGCTCGCAATAATCTTTTAAAAGCTGCTATTTTTGGTGGGGACCCCAATTGGGGACGGGTACTTGCCGCTGTTGGCACTGCGAATGCTTTCATTGAACCTCAGAGTATTGATGTAAGCCTTAATGGCATTTGGGTATGCAAAAGTAGTTCGCCCCATTTAGATAAGTCGATGGTGGATTTCAGTGATCGCGCTGTCACTATTGAAATCAATCTCAATGTCGGAGATGCAACAGCAACTGTTCTTACGAATGATTTGAGCCATGCTTATGTACACGAAAATTCGGCGTACTCGTCATGATAGTCGTAAAATTTGGGGGGCACGCAATGGTTGATGAGAATGGAGTTTTTAGCGCAGCGATTGCAACTGCTCTGACTCGAGGTGAGTCCGTAGTAGTCGTCCATGGTGGAGGACCACAGATTGATGCTGCTCTCACTTTAGCTGGAATTAAGAGTCATTTTCTTGGTGGATTCAGATATACGAGCCCACAAATCTTCGATATCTTGGAGCGAGTTCTTGTGCATGAAGTAGGTGTTCAGGTTGCTGCCACGCTTTTAGACCATGGGATCCCTGCTCAATCAATGTCTGGACGTACACTTCCAACGTTGATTGCTCAAAAGAAATTAACTCTTGTGGATGGTACTCCAGCTGAACTTGGCCATGTGGGAGAAGTGATAGCTGTAGATACAAGAGATATTGATGCTCTTCTCGCCAAAGGGATTGTCCCAGTTATTTCACCAGTGAGTGCAGATTACTCAGGTGATGGGGGCCTGAATGTGAACGCTGATTTAGCGGCCGCTGCAATTGCCGGCGCAATGGATGCAAGCGTTCTAATCATCATGACGGATGTACCTGGAATTTATCGTAACTGGCCAGATAGAGACTCTCTTATCGTCTCAATTACATGTGCAGAACTAAGATCGCTTAAATCCACCTTTAAAGCTGGAATGGCACCTAAAGTGCAAGCGGTATTAGATGCAATCGCACAGGGAGCAAAAGCTGTTCGAATAATTGATGGAACTAATCCGCAAAGCTTTGCCGCTGCCCTCGATGGTGTAGGTGGAACGTTGGTAAATGCATGAAAAGTAATGAGTTATTGGATAAATGGTCTCAATCGATTCAAAATACCTACGGTGCACCATCTTTAGCTTTAGTGAGCGGTAAAGGATTAGTCGTCAAAGATGCAGATGGCAAGGTCTACTTAGACTTTCTCGGTGGGATAGCAACAAATATTCTTGGCCATGCTCATCCGGCTATTGTTAAAGCCGTATCACATCAAGTCGGTGTCTTAGGACATGTAAGTAACTTTTATGCACATCCAAATGTTGTAGAACTCGCACAAAAGTTGACGTCGATGACTGGTGATAGCGATGCAAAGGTCTTCTTCGCTCAATCAGGGGCAGAGGCTAATGAAGCTGCAATTAAACTTTCACGTCGCACGGGTCGCTCTCGAATTGTTGCAGCCCAAGGTGCATTTCATGGACGGACAATGGGTGCTCTCTCGTTGACGGGTCAACCCAAAAAGCGCGAACCCTTTTTGCCACTTCTAAAAGATGTAAGACATATTCCATATGGCGATATCGCTGAAATGCAGCGTGCAATAAATCGCAAAACTGCAATGTTTATTATCGAACCCATTATGGGGGAGGCGGGAGTTATTGTTCCCCCAGCCGATTACCTAAGTGCAGCTCGTGATTTGTGTAATGAAACTGGCGCTCTCCTTGTCTTAGATTGTGTTCAAACAGGAATGGGACGTACAGGTGACTGGTTTGGCTATGAGTACTCAGGTATTACTCCCGATGTAATAACGTTGGCTAAAGGATTGGGGGGAGGACTTCCACTCTCTGCAATGATTGCTTGCGGTGCTGCTGCTTTTCTTTTTCAGCCAGGGGATCATGGGTCGACTTTCGGTGGCAACCCAGTAACGACGGCTGCCTCTCTTGCGACAATTAAGTACATTGAAAAGAATGACGTTATGAGTGCGGTTAAGACACATGGAAAACAGTTAATGTCTGAACTAGCCATGATCCCGGGAGTACTCGAAGTGAGAGGCGCAGGTTTACTCATTGGCATCGAATTATCGAGCGTTAATTCAGAAAAAGTAGCAGATGGATTACGCGAGGCTGGAGTTTTAGTAAATACTGCAACTGCCTCAACAATTCGTATCGCTCCAGCATTAATAGTTTCTTCGGCTCAAATTGATTCATTTATAGCAAAATTTAGAAAGGTGATGAACGATGTCCACTAAGAGTGTTTCTGCTCGCAGAGCCAAAGCAATTTCTTTGATTCAAACGGGTGCCGTGCATTCGCAATCAGATCTAGTGATCTTGCTCAATAAATCTGGTTATCGCGTTACTCAAGCAACCGCTAGCCGAGATCTGGAGGAGATAGGAGCTGTTAGGGCGCGTGCAAAAAATGGCGAGTCTGTCTATCAAATTTCGAGCACCGTAGATGAAGCCCTTGCTCGTGTCACACCGATGCCTTCCAAATTGATTCTCTCGGTCGATCACAGTGCTAATTTGGCTGTGATTCATACGCCACCGGGTGCTGCTCAATTTTTGGCCAGCTCGCTAGATCACGCCGAACTCACAGGTGTCATCGGTACTATCGCAGGTGACGACACGATTATTCTTGTATCGAAGAAAGCTACGGGTGGGGCTCAACTAGCGAAAGAATTGCTCGCGTACTCAAAATCTACAGTTGGGAAGAGATAGATGGCGCTCTGGGGCGGACGTTTTTCGCAGAATGCAGCTGACGCGACTTTTGCCCTATCCCGCAGCATAGATTTCGATTGGCGACTTGCGCCATACGACATTCGATCATCACGTGCCCATCTCGGAGTTCTTGCAACAAGTGGGGTTCTTAGTCCCGAAGATGCCCACGCAATTGATGCTGCTTTGCGGGAGCTATACGTAGAAGTCGCAAAAGGTAGCTTTCTGCCCATTGCTACTGATGAAGATGTGCACAGTGCACTTGAGCGTGGCTTGAGTGAGAAATTAGGAGCAAGGGGCGGATCTTTGCGAGCAGGTCGATCACGTAATGATCAAGTTACTACCGATCTTCGCTTATTTGCAATCGATCATATGCTTGAGATTGCAAGAGAAATTATTGCAATGCAGAGTGCGATTTTAGAAAAAGCATCAGAGTATATTAACGACAGCGCACCCGGCTTCACACACATACAACATGCGCAACCGGTTTCTTTTGGTCATGAATTAGCAAAACATGCACAAGCTTTTGCTCGCGATCTTGATCGCATTAAGGACTGGTTAGCTCGAACCTCGGTGAGCCCACTAGGTGCAGGCGCTCTTGCAGGATCATCGCTTCCTTTAGATCCCCAGGCTACTTCTAGGGCTCTCGGATTCGACTCACATTTTGCTAACAGCATTGATGCCGTAAGCGATCGTGATTATGTTGCTGAAGCGCTGTTCATTCTCTCCATGATTGGCGTCCATCTCTCACGCATCGGCGAGGAATGGACATTGTGGGCCTCAAGTGAGTTCGCTTGGGCGAAAGTCTCTGATGCCTATTCAACGGGCTCATCAATAATGCCGCAGAAGAAGAATCCAGATATTGCCGAACTCGCTCGTGGAAAATCAGGACGTCTTGTTGGTAATTTAGTCAGCGTTCTTACGATGCTTAAAGGGCTTCCTTTTGCCTATAACCGAGATCTGCAAGAAGATAAAGAACCATTCTTTGACAGCATTGATACGTTATTGCTTCTCTTGCCTGCAGTTACTGGCATGATCTCAACAACAGAGTTTGATCGAGAGAAAATGGCACTAGCTGCGCCTCTAGGCTTTTCATTAGCAACTGAGATTGCCGACTATTTGGTTCTCAAGAAGATTCCCTTTGCCACAGCACATGAAGCTGCCGGTGCATGTGTAGCATTATGCGAATCAAGTAACCGCTTACTTCATCAATTGAGCGATAGCGAACTTGTGGCAATCAACCCAGCATTAGATGAAGGTGTTCGTGCTGTTTTGACGGTCCACGGGGCACTCCACTCCAGAACGAGCGCTGGAGGAACTTCGCCCACACGTGTAGCCGAGCAGATTAAGGCCGCTATGAAAAATAATATCGCCTCCAAGTTGGATATTGCCGACAAGAGCTCGCGCTTTATGGAGATGATGGGCTCATGAATCTGATCGAAGATCTACGCTGGCGAGGCCTTGTGGCTCAATCGACTGATGAGAAAGCGCTGGTTGAAGCGCTTAAAAAGCCCATTACCCTCTATATTGGTTTTGATCCGACGGCGCCTTCACTGCACGTTGGCAACCTAGTAGTTCTCTTAGTCTTGCGCCGTTTTCAATTAGCTGGCCATAATCCGATTGCATTAGTTGGGGGAGCAACTGGATTAGTCGGTGATCCCAGCGGGCGCAACGATGAACGCACACTCAATAGCTCTGATGTAGTTGAAGGCTGGGTGCAAGGTATTCGCAAGCAAGTGTCGGCCTTTCTCGACTTCGATACACCCAAGAATCCAGCTTTAGTTGTTAACAATCTTGACTGGACATCACCTCTGAGTGCAATTGAATTTTTGCGTGACATCGGCAAACATTTCTCGGTAAATCAAATGCTTTCCAAAGAATCTGTGGCTGCCCGATTAGAAGCCGGCGGAATTTCCTACACAGAGTTCTCTTATCAAGTTTTGCAGTCATATGATTATCTAGAGCTCTACCGTCGGAATAACTGCACATTGCAATTAGGTGGATCAGATCAATGGGGAAATATTGTTGCTGGTTTAGATCTCATACGTCGTGTTGAATCAGGCAGTGGCCATGCACTCACTGTTCCCTTATTAGCAAAATCAGATGGTTCAAAGTTTGGCAAGACGGCTAGTGGAAGCGTTTGGCTAGATGCAGCCATGACTTCTCCTTATGCTTTTTTCCAGTTCTGGCTAAACGCTGAAGATAAGGACGTCATCAATTTTCTTAAAGTTTTCTCCTTTAAATCGCATGAAGAGATATCTGCGCTAGAGAAATCCCATAGCGAGAATCCTGGATTGCGTGGGGCTCATCGAGAGTTAGCACGCGAAATAACAACCCTTGTTCATGGCGCCGACACAACTGCACGCGTTGAAAGGGCTGCGAAGGCTCTCTTTGGTCAAGGTGATCTCACTGAGCTAGATGAGGCAACGCTTGCAAGTGCACTGGCCGAACTTCCGCGTACTACAGTCTCAAAAACACAGGAGATTCCATCGTGGGTAGATCTACTAGCGGCATCTGGTGTTGTAGATTCGAAATCGGCGGCCCGGCGTGTGGTAAAAGATGGTGGTGCATATCTCAATAATGAAAAGGTTGTTTCCGAGGATTATGTGCCGACAAAATCCGAGTTTTTATGCGGTAAATATGCCGTTTTGCGCAAAGGCAAGCGCGATTTAGCTGCCGTCGAGCTCATCTAGCTTTTTCTCACTTTTAGATGAAAAGCGCTAAAACCTTAGCCCGCTGCTGAAATTCAACTTCTCGCAATCTGTTTTTACTCCTTAAAACCCGATTTGACCCTTCTAAGGGTGGGGGCTATAGTTGCGCTCTTGCTGTGAAACGGACGAATAAGGCCGAACAGCATCGATTTCCACTCCTAATCCAAGATTTAGGCCCGGTTTGACCGTGCCTGAGTGAATGGACTAGGTTTGGCGGTCTGCCCTGAAAATAGGAGTAATCCTGGCTCCAGTGCGCATCCGTACCTTGAGAACTCAACAGCGTGCCATAAGTCAATGCAATATATGCCATCAAGTGGCTCTATTTGTCATGCTTTTAATAGCGCAAAGTTAGTGTTCTACACTGATTTTTG
>WLHF01000044.1 GCA_009702835.1 Actinomycetota bacterium | reverse complement strand
GTCATCCATATGAATAACGACAACTGATTTATCGACCGAATACTCTGCAAAAAATTTGGCAGCTAAAGTTGTTTTACCGGCTCCGGCTGGGCCATCAATGGCTATAAGAGTCATTCCAGCGTTTCCAACCGACTACTGCAACCACTGTAAATGCGAAGTAAAGAACAGCTGTAAACCAATAGCCAAGCACTGCATACTGAATCGTGCCCACTGCATCGACGATGAGCCATAGAACCCAAGACTCTATCTTTTCGTAGACCATGAGTATCTGTGCAATCAGACTTGCAACGAGCAAAAATGCATCAGACCATGTGGCTGCAGCACCAAGATGTGAAAGTACTGGCGTTAGCAAAGAGACCGATACTAAAGTAGCTACCGCCCACATGGCTCTGTTGCGATTTGATAACGCACCAGGCTTTGCACCAGTGGGTGCCCAATCTCGCCAACCCCATACTGCGGCAACAATAAAAACGATTTGTAGGGCAGCACTTGCAAAGAGATCGGCCTGATAGAAGAAGACCATATAGAGGGCGCTACTGGCCGCCCACCATGGCCATGTTATGCGCTTTCCGGTTGTTCCGAGCCAGACACCGATAAATGAAACTACCGCCGCTACTGACTCCAAGATTGATACTTCATAGCCCCAAGCAGTAAAGAGAGTTGTTGACATTGATTTGATTCCTTTCCGCATCCGCATTATCGGATCGGTCAAACGGTCGGTCTGAATTTCAGACCCTCTCAGCCTTTGTGGGCTCCCGTGTTTTATAGAGTAGCGTAAAGACGTGAAAAACTTTGGTTATATGGCGATGATTCTCTTTACAGTCGCTGGTTCATTTTGGTTAGAGATTTTTCTTAAAGTTGCCGTTCTCAAGCAGATTGTTCGAGTAGTCAAGGCAATCGCCCCCGTAGCATTTCTATTTATCGCCTGGGATGCCTATGCCATTCGCAGCGGCCATTGGTCTTTTGATAGATCCCAAATCCTTGGGCTCTTCGGAGCTTTCTGTATCCCGCTTGAGGAGTATCTGTTCTTTATCTTTGTACCAATAGCGGCCATCATGACAATTGAAGCGGTTCGAAAGGTAAAGCCAGAGTGGCAGGTACATAAGTGAGCTATACGCAACTGGCTATCGCTGCAGTGCTATGTGCAGTCATCTTTGATCTGTTTATCGCAGAGACAGGCCTTTTAAGGCGTAGAGTCTTTTGGACATCCTATGCAATCGTTATCGCCTTCCAGTTACTGACAAACTGGTGGCTCACCTCGCGAAATATTGTGATGTATGACCCTGCAGTTATTACTGGAGTTCGAATCGCATCGGCGCCAATCGAAGACCTTCTCTTCGGCTTTGCTTTAGTCCTCGGAGTATTATCTAATTGGATACGGTTAGGCGCTTTAGAAAAGCGGCGCTAGCAACACGTAAACGTCGGGCAGTAGATGTCTTGGCACGCTTGTTAAAGATGTCATAACCAATCTTTTCGACCTCATCGACGATTCCGCAGTACAGCGTGCTAGCCGCTTCGATACAAGGGCGACTAGCTGCCTCTAGCATTTTAATTCCAGGAGTAGCTTCGGCCTGAAGCTGACGTACTCTTGCGATCTGAAACTTTAAAGCCTCGATAATCTGCGGAGTCAGTACACGTGCCTCTAACATCTCACGGCTCACACCACACTGGGCTAACTCTTCTAAGGGTAGATAGATCCGCCCACGATCTAAATCCTCACCGACATCGCGAATGAAATTAGCTAATTGAAAGGCTATCCCGAGCTTTTTAGCGCACTCATATGCGCCTTCTTCGAGAACACCTAATACAGGCACCATTTCAAGGCCTATCACAGCGGCCGAACCATAGACGTACTCCAACAAATCCTCATACCTCTGATATTCCGTAACTGTTAAATCCATAGTCATTGAATGGAGAAAGGCCTCAAAGTGAGCATGGGGGATACTAAAGCGATTCACGGTATCGATGAGTGCGCGGCCCACTGCATCATCACTTCTTCCACTCTTTAAGTCGTTAAGAATTTTATCTCCCCACATACTTAATACTTTGGCTTTTTCATCAACTGTAAACGTTGAGGCGAGATCATCAACAATTTCATCGGCATAGCGGGCAAAGCCGTAGAGCGCATGTACATAAGGGCGCTTAGATTTTGGTAGTAGCAGAGTTGCTAAGTAGTACGTCTTACCGTGCAGAGCATTTAATCTCTTACACTCAGCATAGGATGCTTGAAGTTCATCCATTTATTTGACTGGTCCGACGATTCTCTCTGCTGCAAGTCGACCTGAGATCAAGACCATTGGTACACCAACGCCAGGTTGAGTTCCAGATCCTGCAAAGACAACGTTTTCGATTCCGGCGGCCATGTTGCGTGGCCTAAATGGACCGGTTTGGAAGAAAGTATGAGCACTTGCAAATGGTGCACCCTGCTCCATTCCTTGGTTTTTCCAATCAAGGGGAGTTGTTAAAACTTCAGTTTCAATCCCATCGCCAAAACCGATGTAACCACGCTGTTCAAGAGTTTCAACCATGTGATCGCGATATGGCTTTGCTTGCTTGGTCCAGTCAATATCTGCACTCAGGTTAGGGGTTGGAAACAGTACATAGTAGGAAGTTTTTCCAGCAGGTGCCAAAGATGGATCATCAAGTGAAGGAATAGTTACAAGCACGCTTGGATCACTCATTAACTTCTTCTGCTTAATTAGTTCATCAAATACACCATCCCATGACTTACCAAAGTGAATGTTGTGATGAGCTGCAAAGTCGTAACTCTTTGTTGATCCCACCAACATAGTTACGCAGGAAGGAGAGTAGTTCAGGCGCTTTACAGAGAACGGAGTTTTACCCAAAAGATCTCGCCAAGCAACAGGTAGATCAGGGTTCAAAATCACAGCATCGCATTCAATTCGCTGACCATCTTCTGTTATGACAGCCTTTGCTCGTCCATTTTGCACATCTACCTTTGAAACTGTTGTGCTGTATTTGAATTCAACTCCGTGCTTTTGTGCTGCCGCTGCCATGGCGCGCGGTACTGCGTGCATCCCACCCTTAGGAAAGAACACACCGTTAACAGAGTCCATGTATGCAATTACGGCGTAGATTGCTAAGGCTTGTTGTGGGCTAACTCCTGCATACATTGCCTGGAATGAGTAGACCTTCTGAAGACGTGGATCCTTCATGAACTGATTTACTTTTGGTGAAAGTCTGCGGAAACCACCTAGCGCGATCAACCGGGCAAGGTTTGGTGTTAAGAGATTAAGGGGGCTATCAATGTTGCGATCAATAAAGTCGTTCATTTCATACTTATATAGCTTTGTAACAAACTCTACGTAGCGGGCATAACCAGCAGCTTCCTCTGGACTGATCTTTTCTGCAATTTCTGCCTCCATTTGTGTCGTATTTGCATGCACATCTAGTTGGGATCCATCTGCATAAAAGGCGCGGTACAACGGAGAGACGGGCATCAGTTCAACCCAGTCCTTCATCTCTTCTCCGACGCAACTAAATGCATCTTGAATCAAAGATGGCATTGTTAAAACAGAAGGACCTGTATCAAATGAGTATCCATCTTTTTGAAGTAGGCCGCTTCGACCACCTGGCACAGACTCACGTTCAATAACAGTTACTTTGCGACCAGCACCTGCTAATCGAAGCGCCGCACTCAGTCCTGCATACCCTGCGCCGACGATTACAACATGATCGGTTGGACCTTTAACACGTGCGACCATCTAGGAGCTCCTCTTAGTAGCTATTTTTGCAAGTTCCCGTAGCAAGGAATCTGCTTGCTCTGAAATAAGTTCATTATCTGCTGCCCTGAGCGCCTCTTCGGTAAGTTGATCAATCATGGATTCAAGCTTTTGCCGTGCTCCAGATGATGTGATTATCTCCTGCACAATCGATACTCCATCTGCATCTAATTCAGGATCACCAAAGTATTTCTCAATCTCTTGACGCATTGAATCGCTACATTCGAGATCAGTAAGAGCAATCAATACGGTCCGCTTTCCCTCACGCAAATCATCTCCCGATGGCTTGCCCGTATTGTTTGGATCACCGAAGACACCCAGTAAATCATCGCGGTACTGAAATGCTTCACCAAGCGGCAGGCCGTAGGCTGAAAGTGCGGCTATTAGTTCGGGGGATTGGCGACCTGAAAGAGCGAGGCCAATGTGCAATGGTCGCTCTATAGTGTATTTACCAGATTTATATCTCGCGATTTTTATAGAGCGTTGTAGATCAGTGGTTTTCTGAGTTTGTTCGTGAATATCTAAAAACTGTCCAGCCATTAACTCAACGCGCATCTCATCATGAATCGGTGCAACTTCATGGAGCTGCTGCTGAGTAAGACCTGCCTCATTGAGCATTTGACTCGACCAGACTAAGGCTAAATCACCGAGCAAAACCGCAGCGGCAAGGCCATAGGCCGGAGCAAATCCCTCCAGCTCATCTTGTACATGTATGGATTCGAAGTGGCGATGTATAGATGGCTTACCTCGGCGCGTATCTGAACCATCCATAAGATCATCGTGAATAAGTGCACAGGCCTGCAAAAGTTCTAGGCTTGCAATGGCCTTAATGACAGGGGCCGATATCTCTGCACCCGTGCTCAAGTATCCGCTATATGCAAAGAGAGGTCGCAGGCGCTTGCCGCTATCGAGTAGGAAAGATGAGAGCGCAGTAGATACAGGGGCTAAATCGCCCGAGATTGATTGCAGAAAAGCAGTCTGCTCACGTAGAAATTTTGATAACTCAATCTCAACGGCATCACGAATCTCTTGCAGTGCTGCCTTGGCCTCTGTGCTCACTCCTTAACGGTACCCTCTGCCTATGGTGGTTCGCACGTCAGAAGAGTTCATCGCTAGGTGGAGCTCGTTACACAACGATGCCCCAGTCAAGGGCGTTGTAGCTTGGTGGCTTAAGATCTCTTACCGTTTCGGCTTGATCGCTACATTGCTGCGAATTACTCCTAATGTTTTGACGCTGCTTGGCTTGGTGAGCGCTGCCATGACCGCGCTCACTGCTACGTCATGGTGGGCAGTTTTCTTTCTAGTCTTCTCACTATTTTGTGATGGAATCGATGGCAGTGTCGCGATATTCCAAAAGCGTGAGAGTGCATGGGGTGCAACTCTTGATTCAGTTGTCGATCGCGTGAGCGAGGCCTTCTGGTTATATGCCCTCTATGTAATCGGTGTCCCCGCCTGGCTTGCAATAACTCTGTGGAGCATTGCAGCATTTCAAGAGTATGCGCGTGCCAAACTCACTTCATTAGGGGTTCAAGATATTGGAATTGTCACTCCGACTGAGCGGCCAGTCCGCGCAAGTTTTCTCTTTATAACTTTAATAATGTATCAATTAAGTTTTCCTGGGATTGCTATCGTTGCAGCTGGATTTTTAGCTCTGCAGGTAGTGAGTTTTACTTTGGTCGTGCGCTTTGCGCGATCCCAACTGCGTTAGCTACAATTTCTCCGCTCATTCCAACTAGAGGTAATCCGCCCCCAGGGTGAGCCGAACCTCCAACGCAGTAAAGGCCTTTAATCGGTGAGCGGTTCTTTGCCCGCATAAAGGCGGCACGCGCTCCATTGCTAGATGTTCCATATATAGAACCACCAGGTGCTAAGACAGTACGCTCTAAATCTGCTGGAGTTCTAATTGTGAGCGATTCAAGTCGGTCTCGTATGCTGATTCCCCGCGCCTCAATCTGATCGATAATGCTATTGGCATATAAGCGGGCAAAGTTCGCATCGCTCCAATCAAATCCATCACTGCCATGGTGTGGGGCATTTACTAGAACAGACCAACTTTCAAGGTTTTCATCTTTGACCATCAGTTCATCGTTAGGTGCACAGATATAGATTGTTGGATTTTGCACAGGTAACTTAGCTTCAAAAATTGAATCAAATTCGGCGTCGTAGTCCTGTGGAAACAAAATAGTGTGGTGCTTAAGCGGTGCACTGCCATCTTTTCTTAGGCCTAGAAGTAGAGTAAAACCAGCTATTGATGCATCAGCCCTCTTGAGATTTTTGCGTACCTTACGAAGTTTTCGCTTTTCTCCCTTTATTAGCTGATTATAAATAAGTGCGGCATCGGCGTTAGCTACAACAGCGTCGGCGGAAATAATGGTGCCATCAGATAAACGAACTCCGTGGGCAACGTTTTTTTCAACTGTAATCTCATCTACCGTACTATTGAAATGAAATTCAACACCTACATCAATACAGCGTTGATAGACCAATTTGGCAAGTGTGCCGAGCCCACCTTTGATATGCCAAGCTCCGAAGGCCTCCTCAACGTAGGCAATTGTCGCTAGTACCGCTGGGGCCTTACGTGGATCAGAGCCGCTATACGTTGCATAGCGATCGAGAATATATCGAAGCCTTTGATCGGGTAGTTGCTCGTTAGCAAAATCCCGTAGAGATTTCCATGGCGCAATCGTGAAGATATCTCGTATTAATGTTGTGCGTTTTAAGAGGGAGAGTGGGGAGCGAAGTTCAGATTCGATAAAGGGTTCGCGCGAAACATCCCACATCTTTGTGGCGCGCTTCATCATCTGCTCCCATTGTCGCGAAACATCTTCACCGTATGCGTTGCGAATCGCGTTAAGTGTGTGGTGTCGAGAAAGGTTTGCAAATGTGAGACTGGTGCCATCGGCAAATCGATAGTCAAAGGAGGGATCAACGGCCTTTATTTCACAGAGCTGAGCAAGTGGTTTGCCTGTGCGAATAAAGAAATCTTTATACACGGCCGGTAAAGTTAAGAGTGATGGCCCCGTATCGAATGCGAACTTACCGATCCATTCGGTGCGCAGCTTTCCGCCATATGTATCCGATGCCTCATAGAGAGTTACTGAGTGTCCAGAGCGGGCTAATCGAGCCGCCGCAGTCATGCCACCCATACCAGCGCCGATGATCACGATCTTCATATCGCTCGGCCCTTCCAACTAATCTCTCCGCGCATGAGATACGAGTAGATAATAAGGTAGATAAGCAATGTACTTGAAATCGGATGAAAAAGTGAATCAATGATTCGAGTGCGAGATCGGATGGCGCTCAATATTCGCGTACCTACGATGAGTACAAAGGCTAGCCAACCCCAAATTGAACCCGAAAGAGCAAAAACTAGTGGGGCTATGCCTGTGAGAAAGATAAAGAAAATTGCGCACAGTGATCCGAAACTCGATCCAAAGGCGTAGCGAAGTGATTTGCCATAACCTGCCTCTATCTCACTCCAGGATGTATACATTCGGCACTGTGCGATTTGCGCGCCATTTACAACGACACCATGCGAACCAGATTTCACCAGAACTCGTGCTAAAAAGACATCATCTAGTACAGCTGCTTTGACTGATTCATAACCACCGGCGAGAACAAGTGCATTCTTGCGCACTAGAAAGAACTGCCCGTTGGCAACGGCCATTGATGAAAACGAAGTGCGTTCCGCTATGGCAAGTAGCAGCGTTGTCATCCAAGACCACTGCAAGAGCGGTTGAATCAAACGCTCACCCAGAGTATTAGCAATTTGCCGGGGGTAAGGAGATAGAAAATCCAAGGCGCTAGATTTCATTAACGTGATTGATCTACTTATTGCATCGGGGGTGATGCGAACATCGGCATCGATAGAGACAATGATCTCGCCATTGGATGCAGCCAAGAGCTGATGTAAGGCCCAACTCTTGCCAATCCACCCCGATGGCAATGGTTCTCCCTGGATAATCTTCACATTGGTATAGCCAGATGCAGCCAATCTCAAGAGTTCAAGAGTGTCATCTTCAGAGTTATCATCTAAGAAGATGAATTCAACACTCTTGAGGGATTTCTGTGAAAGAAGCGATTGGACGAGCCCCGAAATATTCTCAGCCTCATTGCGCAGTGGCACAATAACGCTGACAGAACTCTCAATTTCGCCATCTGCGCGAGTTGACCGGATAGTAAAAAAATTGATGATTGAAATCAGGAATAGCACAGTCGACAGAACAATGAGCCAAAGCATAGATTTTATGGGCGCCCTAACCAGCGTGTAAAGAAGTAGGGAGTCAGTACAGCAGCGAAAATACCACCGGCAAATAAGGCAATACCCGGACGGGCAAAGAAGAAGAGGTTGCCAACTATGCCTGAAAATAAACTCCAGACTAAGAATGCATCGACAGCTGAAAAAGATGCACCAACTTTTCGACGATCGCGCGGCAAAATTAAATGCAAGATAGAAATCAAGGCCATTGCAGATAAGAGCCAGCCAAAGGTGTTCGATAATGGGATCTCAGGTTGAAAAGGAACATGTGCACCTTTTACTACCCATGTCCATCGACCCGATGCAACCATTAATGGATCAAGAAATAGATCCCATGCCGCCATTGCAAAGCCGCCATAAAGAAAGACCCAATGCCCTGCTACACGTCTGGATGCAACTAATACTGGATGCGCCATCATGATCCAAGCAAAGGGGACAACAAAGGGAACAGAAAATATCTGAAAGCCAAGGTCGGGTGAGTACGAGTACTCTCCAAAGGGCCATGAAGTGATAACACCGATATGTTCGATGATAAGGGCAAAGAGAAATGTGAAGCCAAGATAGATAAATGCATATCGCGCACCATAAGCAAGGAGTGCATGCAAAAGCATCGCACCTGCACCCCAATAAACCACTGCGATTGTTACTAGCCGCAAAGCCTCGCCATCGATTAAGGGGTAGATAATCTGTAGGCCAATTGCGATAGCTAGAACTGCGACCAACATAATATTCATACGACGCGAGATAGCCCGGCGGCGATTCCTGCGCGGTGAGTAGTGGCGAATCGACATGGATGTAAGTCTGCCCTATGTCAGGGCTTAGTCATTAATTGAGCCACGTATTTCTCGCACGGCAAAGCGGGAAAAGAGCTCCTCTGAGTACCATTTATAGGTACTTGTGTCTGCAATCGCCTTTTGGTG
>WLHF01000043.1 GCA_009702835.1 Actinomycetota bacterium | reverse complement strand
TACTCATTCATGGAGGTTATTGGCGAGCTGAATATGATCGAGTGCATCTGCGCTCCTATGCCGCAGCCTTGGCAGATCTAGGTTGGCAGGCGGTATTAATCGAGTATCGAAGAACCCCTGGATCACCCGATAATTATTTGGAGGATGTCCGTGCGGCAATCATGCACTGTGGTGGAGGTGTGGTGATTGGCCACTCAGCGGGGGGGCATTTAGCACTACTTGCTGCAAATGAAATAACAACACCTTTTATTAAGAGCGTCATTGCACTTGCACCCGTCGGTGATCTAGCAGAGGCGGATAAACAGAATCTTGATGATGGAGCCGTCAAAGAGTTTCTTGGCACCAGCGCACTGAACCGTCCTGACATGGATCCAAATCTGATGCTCAATAGGCATACACCAGTTTTGATTATTCACGGCAGCGATGACATACGTGTTCCTATTGCACTCTCTAGGACTCTTCACGGTTCTTACATAAGCGCCGGCTTAAATAGTGAGTTAATTGAGCTTGCAAATATTGGCCACTTCGAACTCATTGACTATCGAGTGCAACAAATCGAATTAGTCCTAGCGCACCTTAAAAAGCACGCGTAGGAATCCACTTTCCATATACTTTCCGTAGTTCGGCAACGATTTCACCAACAGTGGCATATGCCTTAACTGCAGCGATACAGCTCTCCATAATGTTTTCTCCTGCCTTGGCAGCTGCATATAAATCGGAAAGAGTGAGCGCAACTTGTTCATTATCTCTGCTTGCACGCACCTGCTTAAGCGCTGCTACTTGGCCGGCTTCACTCTCTGGATTAATTTCAAAGGCCTTATAAGGCGGAGTATCGGCTTTAAATAGATTTACTCCTACCAGTTTGCGCTCTCCTGATTCAATTGACATTGCAAACTTATAAGCTTGGTCAGAGAGTTCGTTTGAAAACCATCCACTGTTGATACATGCCAAAGCGCCGCCTCGTTTTTGAATATCTTCAAGCATCTCCCACATTTTCTCAGCAAGCTCATCGGTTAGCCGTTCAAGTTCATAACTACCAGCTAATGGATCAGCGGTATTAAGGACTCCCGTTTCAAAAGCGATCACTTGCTGAGTACGAAGAGCAAGCATTGCAGCCTCTTCAGTTGGAACACCTAAGGCTTCATCAAAGGCAGAGACATGCATTGTCTGTATTCCGCCAAGGGCTGCAGCCAACATTTCTACTGAAGTTCTCACAACATTGTTCATAGATTGTTGGGCAGTCAGTGATGAGCCAGCGGTGAAGGCAAATATTCGAAGCTTTTCAGAGGCGGCATCTTTAGGCTCATACTTTTCATGGATAAGCCTGGCCCAGGTTTTACGGGCGGCACGAAACTTTGCTATTTCAGGTAGAAACTCAATATTTGATGAGAGGAATGTAAATAATGTGGCTGCAATTTGATCAACACTGACGCCTCGTGCAATTGCGGCATCTAAATACTCACGGGCGTTAGCAAATGTAAATGCAACTTCTTGCACAGCATCTGAACCAGACTCTCTGATGTGGTAGCCGCTCATTGCCAGAGATACCCAACGAGGAATTTTAGTTGCAATGTACTCGATGACATCAACAGAGAGTTTTAAGCCGGCCTCTGCTGGAAATATCTGCGTTCCACGAGCTATGTACTCTTTTAATACATCGTTTTGAATAAACATTCCAAACTTATTAGGGTCCATTTCGCGCTGTTCTGCAAGGGCTATAAACATGGCAGCCCAGATATAACCTATCGAATTTGCAGTTGTGCGTACTTGGGTAATTTTCTCTAGAGGAATTCCCTCCATTAAAATTTCAATATCCCTCAAACTATCAATTGCTACGCCAACTCGACCAACTTCACCCAGGGATAATGGATCATCAGAGTCTAAACCGAGCTGTGTTGGTAAATCCAATGCAACGCTAAAGCCAGTCAGGCCTTGATCCAATAGCATTCGAAATCGCTGATTAGTTTCAGCTGGTGTACCAAAACCACCGTACTGCCCCATAGTCCAAACACCTGGATCGGCATTAATTCCGCGAGTGTAAGGATATTGACCGGGCTCTTCCATTTTCATAACTACACACTCGCTTCTAACTCTTGGCGCAAAACCTTCTTAGCAATTTTTCCCGTTGAGTTCAGTGGAAATTCCTTTACGACCATGACAACTTTAGGCTTCTTATACGATGCCATATTTGCTTTACAGTGCGCCATGACTCTCTCTGATATCTCTTCATCGCTTGCACTGACACCTGGCTTTAAGGTAACCATTGCAACGACTCTCTGGCCCCATTCAGCGTCCTTTACGCCAATTACTGCAACTTCAAGTACTCCTTCTACATCGGCAACTACATCTTCAATCTCACGTGGGTAGATGTTGTATCCACCGCTAATGATCATGTCGCCCTTACGATCCACGAGATAGAGACGATTATCTATATCTACTCGACCTAGATCTCCTGTATGTAACCAACCATCACGAACAGCTTTAGTCACTGTGGCATCTTTACCGGCTGCGCCATAGTAGCCACGCATGACATGGTCTCCACGTGTAATGACCTCACCAATCTCACCTACCGGAACGGGATTATTCTCTTCATTAACGATTAATATCTCAACTCCAATACAGGCATTGCCAGCACTGGTAAGCAGCTCAGGCCCTCCAAATAAGCCTAATTCGTGGTCCTTGGCGCTCAAAACTGTTACGGGTGGAATCGCTTCAACAAGTCCATAATACTGAACCATATTTTTGGTAATCGTTTCATAGCACTGCTTAATATGTTCAGGGGTCATAGGGGCACCTGCATAACCAAGTAAACGTAAGTTAGACATCTTTGCGCGGCTCATGCCCGGCATTGCAAGTAATCGTGCGATCATCGTTGGTACAAGTGCGGTCGCATTTCCACCACGGGTTTGTATCACATTAACAAACTCATCAGGATCAAACTTTGAGAGAATGATCTGCTTTGCTCCGAATGCAAAATAAGGAAGTACAAACAAGCCACTCGTGTGTGTTATTGGTCCAGCATGAATCCAACAATCAGTCTCATCTGGTACTCGTTTTAAAATATCGGTGACAATATTATTTAAACTAGCGATTCTATTGCGATGAGTTCTAATTGCTCCCTTTGGATTTCCAGTCGTGCCACTAGAGTAATTAAGAGAAACAAGTGAATCTGGATCTACTGCTAGGTTTAAAGGCTCAGCTATCTGTGCCGATAGGAAATCTTCATAATTAATCGTGCCAGGCTCACTACCGTGAATAAGAATCACATGCTCAACTAATGCTCGAACTGGGGCAGACTCTTCCCAAAATTTATGATCTAGAATTAAAACAGTTGCACCACAGTCAGTAGCAATACGAACCCAGTCATTTGGATGTAAGCGGTAGTTAAGGGCTACGCGACAGAGCCCAGCACTTGAAATGCCAAGATCGCTTTCAACATAAGAGATCTGATTAAACTGAAGATCAAGAACGCGGTCTTCATTCTGTAAACCAAGTGCACGCAATCCCCTGGATAATTGAAAAATGCGGCCGCCAATTTCTCCAAAAGTCAGGGTGCCCTCTTCGCTCTCTACTGCAGGGCGATCTCGATAGGCACGCGTTGCACGGGCTACAAGTGTTCCAACATCCATTTAGAGCCCTTTTCCTTCGGTAGATATGGAATAAGCAGTATCTAGCACCCATACGCCTTGCGGCAAGACGGTCAGTGGATTGATATCTAACTCACTTGATTCAGGGAATGTACTCGCAACTTCGGCAATTCGTAAAACTGTGGCAATAAATGCCTCTACATCGGCCGGTGCCGATCCTCGTGCACCTGCAAAAAGTGGGGCAAGTCGAGTTTCAGTGATCATTTGGCGCACAGTTGGCTCGTCGACTGGTAATAAGCGAATAGATACATCCGAGGTTATCTCTGTAAGAATCCCACCAACACCAATAGTCAAAACTTTTCCAAGTGCAGATGAGGTAACACCGACTAGCGCCTCAACGCCTTTTGGAATAAAGGTTTCAACTAGAACATCATTTTTTACTCCCTTACCTGAAAGTTGTGAAAGTGAAATAAAAGTCGCTTGTGCAGTATCGGCGTTAATATCGAGGGCAACTGCGCCCGCCTCGCTTTTGTGTAGCAATCCCGGCACCACTGCTTTTAAAACTGCGCGACCTCCAACAAATTTAATAGCTGCCTGAATATCTTTTTCTTCACTTACAACTACCGATAGCGGAACTGGTATACCTACTTTTTTCCAAAGCGCCTTCATCTCAACTTCTGTTGCAGTGCTAGAAGGAGTTGGAAAGAGCTCGGATGAGGTTTTTACGCTAACGCTTGCAATAACTCTCCCACTGTCATTGAGTATTCGCAATGCAGCGACCGCTCTATCTGGTGTTGGAAATACGGGAATATTTAAACTTTTAAATATTGCTTGTGCATTGGGGGCTAGGTTCTTAGATCCAGTTCGTGCGACTGCAATAGGAATTTTGCGAATTTTACTTACCCCACCTAGCGCTGCAGCGATTCGCTCAACATCTGCACCCACAAGAACTGCAAAGCAGGCGATAATTGAATCTACTCCCTTATCATGTGCCAAAATATCCAAACATTTTTCAAACAAATCCGGTGAAGACATTACGGCGGCCGTTACATCGACTGGATTATTTGAATTTCCATACGATGGGACGATATTTCTAAGCTCAGCTAAGCTCTCTGGCGCTAACTCTGCAAGTTCTAGGCCATGTACTTCTAGGGCATCTGTAGCCAAAATTCCACTACCGCCCGAGGTGGTAATAATCGCCACTCTTTTTCCGAGTGATTTCACACATGATGCAAAGATTAAACCCGCATCCAATAGCTGCTCGACATCATCGACTCGTACAGCCCCTGTAGCTCTGATTGCCGCATCGATAATTCGATCTTCAGTGGCTAGTGCTCCTGTGTGAGAGGCTGCAGCGATTGCTCCCTGTGCTGAGCGACCAACTTTTAGTATTGCAGTGGGCTTCTTTGTTGAGATTTTATGAAGCATGCCAATATCTGTGAGTGACTCGGTATACAATAAAATCGCAGAGATAGAGGGGTCATCTGCAAGTGCGTTAGCTACCTCCAGATTTGTTACATCTGCCTCATTACCTGTCGTTACTACAACACCGAGTGGAACTCCCTGGTCAAGCCCCAATGAGTACATTCCATATCCGAGGGCACCTGATTGGCTAACCAGTGCAATAGATCCAGCCTCCACATTTGTTGTAGGTGCAGAAAATACTGGAGAGAAAGATGCAACTAATTTTTTTGCACCACCAACTGAACCTATGCAGTTAGGTCCAACTAAACGCATTCCACTGTGCTTGGCGATTTCTACCAATCTGGCTTGTGCTAAAACTCCATCTGCATCTGATTCGGCAAAGCCAGAGGACATTACGACTACAACTTTTACTCCGGCAACACCGCACTGGCTTAAGGCCTCTTCAACTAACTCTGCGGGGAGCAGGATTAGTGCTAAATCAATTGTGGACTTTACTTCAGTAATGGTAGTAAAAGCCTGTAACCCTAGAATCGTTGAGCCTTTGGGATTAATGGGATAAATCTCTCCTGCATAGCCATACCTCTGTAGATACTCAATCGGAGCTCGTCCCATGGCATTTTCACGCTCAGTGGCACCGATAATCGCAATTGATTCAGCGTTCCATAAAAGGGAAAGGTTATTCATTAGATGCAGGCGATGCCTTCGATTTCAACAAGTGCGCCATCATCCCAAAGTCGTGTTACGCCAACGAGAGTCATTGCAGGGAAATTCTTGCCTAATAGCGACTGCCATACTTTCCCAATTTCCCGTGAGTGCGCCCGGTAGTCCACTGGATCAACTGAAAAAATAGTAATTTTAACTAAATCCTCAGGAGTCCCGCCTGCCTCGCGCAATGCAGTCACCAAATTAGTGAGTGCCTTTTCGAACTGACTAACAATGTTATCTCCAACGATTATATTTTCTTTGTTGAGCGCAGTTTGTCCAGCTAAGAAAATATACTTTCCTTCGGCAAGTACTGCATGTGAAAATCCGATTGGAGGGGCAAGGCTTTCTGGATTAACCTTCTTGTTTTTCATATTAACGCCCTCCTTCGAGCAGTTGAGTAATCCCGGTTTTACTTTCATCACCAATAAATGAAATCGCAGCTTCGGCGACTTCATCAGCGGTCAGGAATCTACCCCCTGAAAGTTTTGATTCGAGTGCCATTTTTACTTCCTTAATATTCTTTCCAGTTCGCATGGCAGCTGCCTGTAGTGTGCGTTCAGTCATGGGGGTATCTACAAAATCAGGGCAGATCGCATTGACGGTTATTCCGTAGCGGTAGAGTTCACTTGCCGCGGCTCGCACTAAACCTACAACACCATGTTTTGCAGCAGTATATGCAGCGACATTAGCTTCGCCAACTAATCCTGCTTTACTAGCAATCACAATTATTTGCCCGTTTTTATTGAGCTTCATATGTGGCAATACAGCTCTCATGAATTTAAATGGGGCGGTTAAATTAAGATTGAGCATCCGGTCCCAAATCTCATCAGTGGTCTTTTCTAACGGAGCACTGACGCCATCTCCAGCATTGAGAATGAGGACATCTATCCCGCCCCATGCGCTAATAACTTTCTCAATTACTGACTCTGCGGAATTAGCTAAAGTGACATCAGTGGGAATAATTAAAGTTTTATTGTTTCGACCATCGATTAAGAGTTCGAGGTCGGCTTGAGTTCTAGAACATAGCGCGAGGCTATGACCTAAATCCATTAATTGAATTGAAATGGATCGGCCAATTCCTCTGCCCGCTCCAACTACTAAAACCCTCAGTGGGATTGCCATAAAAGTGGCTACTCCATCTCTGTGGGATATTTCTAGCGATAATAAACTCATTATAGGTGGTGCGTTTTTCTAACGATAGGCAATAATACGCGATATGACAACTCCTGAGGCCTTCATAGTCAGCGCGGTTCGAACGCCCTTTGGCAAATATCTTGGGGGTTTATCAACTATTCGTCCAGATGATCTTCTTGGTTTTACCTTACGAACACTCATGGAGCGAACTCCACAAATAGATGCAGCACAAATAGATGATGTCATCATGGGTGATACGAATGGAGCCGGGGAAGACAACCGAAATGTTGCCCGAATGGGTGCACTACTAGCAGGCTTTCCAAATACAGTTCCTGGAGTAACCCTGAATAGATTATGCGGCTCTGGTGCCGAAGCTATTATTCAAGGAGCTAGAGCTGTTAAATCTGGCGATGCTGATTTTATTATCTCTGGTGGCGTTGAAAGCATGAGTCGAGCACCATGGATTGTTCAACGCGAGGGAAAACAAGAGCCAACTAACCCTGTTTATCATCAGAGCACTGTCGGTTGGAGAATGATAAATCCACTGATGCAAGAGAGCTGGATTCAAAACCTTGGTCGATGCTCAGAAATTGTCGCCGAAAATCTTGGAATCTCACGCACCGAACAGGATGAATGGGCTTTAAGATCCCATCACTTAGCTAATGAGGCATGGAATAAAGCGTTACATGATGGTTGGGTAGTCCCATTTGGCACTGTTATTCGTGATGAATCTATTCGCCCAGATTCAACTTTAGAGATTTTAAGTAACCTCGCATCTGCATTTTCATCCAATGGTGCCGGCACTGCCGGTAACTCATCACCCTTAAACGATGGCTGTGTTAGCGCTTTGATCACCAATGCAACTCTTATGGATGAGTTTGGTCTAGAACCTATTGGAAAAATAATTGCATCACAAGTTACTGCAACAGACCCTGCTCAATTTTCACTGGCTCCCGTGTCAGCAATTCACAAATTACTACGAAAAATTGATCGCAACGTTGCAGATATTGCGCTTTGGGAGATCAATGAAGCATTCGCATCGATGGTTTTAACGGTTCTGCATGAGATTCCGCAGATCGATCGTAATCGTGTGAATGTCAATGGTGGGGCGATTGCCATTGGTCATCCAGTTGGTGCCTCTGCATCTCGCATTATTGTTGAGTGCGCACGTGAGTTAAAGCGGCGCGGCGGGGGCATTGGGATTGCCGCAGCTTGTATTGGGGTTGGCTTAGGGGTTGCAGTTGCCATCGAGGTTTCGGCTTAATTAATGGTTCAAGGATAAGGTGTAGCAATGATTTCAGTAGAGCAGCTAACGGACACAACCTACGTCATTAACCAAGGCGTTGCAGTAATCACCATTAATCGCCCAGAGCGCTATAACGCACTGCGTGGACGCACCGTAGATGAACTACTCAGCTCATTTAAGCGAGCTTGGGTTGATACTGCAGTTGGTGCAGTAATTCTTACTGGTGCAGGTGAAAAAGCTTTCTGTACTGGTGGAGATCAAAAAGAGCGCGCCGAGACTGGCGGGTATGGCGAAACTGAAACTGGAATGTTTGAAATTGAGGCACTACACAAAATGATTCGGGCAGTTCCAAAGCCCGTAATTGCAGCTGTCAATGGCTTTGCAATAGGTGGTGGACATGTTCTGCACGTACTAGCAGATCTCTCTATCGCATCTACGACCGCCAAGTTTGGTCAAGTTGGCCCACGTGTTGGCTCCTTCGATGCCGGCTTTGGAAGTGCTTACTTGGCACGAGTAGTAGGCGAAAAGCGTGCACGCGAGATCTGGTTCCTATGTGAACAATATGATGCTACAACTGCCGAACGCTGGGGATTGGTCAATAAAGTAGTTGAACCTAATCAACTTATGGATGCGGCAATGGAGTGGGCCTTAAAAATCTGCGCACTATCACCAACGGCAATAAAAGCGCTGAAGCACTCGTTCAATGCCGATACCGACCATATAGCTGGAATCGCTGCGCTCTCCTTTGATGTCTTAGATCTCTACATAAAGACAGATGAGGCGAAAGAGGGTGGTGAAGCTTTTACTGAGAAGCGCTCTCCTGATTTTAAGCCCTTTAGATAGTTGTTACTGAATTGTTATATTTACTAGCCCCAGCAGATGGCCTTAATTGCCCCAAAATATCCCGAACTCCCCATTTTAATCAGCTAAATTGCAGAAATCTCCCCCGACTTTTCCTGCTTGGGTGTTGACCAGAGCCTATGGGGCAGAGATTATTGTCCCCAATCCTACTTCTGTGGGACCCGATAATTTGAGGAGAGCACATTGAAAATATTTAAAAAGGTGATTGGAGCAGTTGCGGTATTAAGTTTAGTACTGACTGG
>WLHF01000042.1 GCA_009702835.1 Actinomycetota bacterium | reverse complement strand
GAGAACATGCTCGCCCTTATACATCCAGTGCTGACCAATTGAAGAGCCAGTGTATGGAGCTAAGTACTTAAAGCCTGCTGGGTCTGAGGCGGGAGATGCCACGATAGTTGTGTACTCCATTGCGCCAGCCTCTTCTAGTGAAGCTTTAACGGATGCAATAGTTGAACCCTTTTGACCAATAGCAACGTAGATACATTTAACTTGCTTCTTTGGATCTCCAGTTTTCCAGTTTTCCTTCTGGTTAATAATTGTGTCTACTGCAACTGCAGTCTTACCAGTCTGGCGGTCACCAATAATTAACTGGCGCTGTCCGCGACCGATTGCAGTCATTGCATCGATAGCTTTAATTCCAGTTGCTAGTGGCTCTTTAACTGGCTGGCGCTGAACTACTGAGGGTGCCTGTAGTTCAAGGGCACGACGTGCTTCAGCTTTGATCTCACCCTTACCGTCGATTGGACGGCCTAGTGGATCAACAACACGACCAAGGAATCCATCTCCAACTGGCACAGAGAGAATCTCTCCAGTGCGTCGAACCGATGATCCCTCTTCGATACCAGTTGTATCTCCGAGAATAACTACGCCGATTTCGCGCACGTCTAAGTTAAGTGCAAGTCCCAATGTTCCATTTTCAAACTGCAAAAGCTCATTCGCCATTGTCGATGGGAGACCTTCAACGCGTGCGATTCCATCACCTGCCTGGCTAACGGTTCCGACCTCATCACGAGATGCGGTGCCTGGATCGTATGACTTAACGAATGTCGCCAAGGCATCACGGATCTCTTCGGGTCGGATTGTAAGTTCGGCCATTTTATTCTCCCTTTTCTTGTTTCTAGTTAAAAACTTAAGCGCTCTTACCGGCAAGCAGACGATCTGCCTGTGCTAAACGAGCAATCAAAGTGCCGTCGATGAGTTCATCTGCAATACGAATTGAGAGACCTCCGACAACTTCCTTTTCAATACTGACATTGACTCGAATTTCATGGCCCATCATCTTTGTTAAGGCACTAGTTAAACGAGTGGTCTGCTCTGAAGTCAGTGGAGTAGCCGATATAACGTGGGCTATTAAACGTGCTTTGCGTGCTGAGATAACGTCAGCGAACTCGCTAAGTCCGCTCTCAAGATTACGTCCTCGTGGATGATCTACTAAAAATGAGATTAAATCGATTGATGCCTGTAGCGCCTTTCCTGACAGGAGGGCCGACACTAGATCACTCTTTTTAACCTCTGAAGTTGAACGAAGTGCAAATGTTGCACGAAGCTCTGGGTTTTTTGCAACGATCTGAGCAAAAGCGAATAGCTCTGACTCAAGTTGATCGAGTTGAGATGCTTTTTCAACGCCAACGCTGGCAGCTTCTACTCCTAAGAGCTCAAGAACATCGCCTAGATCTCTAGGTGATGACCAACGTAGACCAACCATCGTTGAAAGGAGAGTAAAGGCATTCTCGCTTTGAACTTCAGAGAAAACCGTCTTGCTTAATTCAATTTTTGAAGCTGCATCACGTGCATAATCAGTTAACGCTCTGCGCAGAGCTATTGAAGAGTCAAGTACTGTAACAATCGCCAAAAGGTCGGTGGAGGTCTGAGCTGCAGCCGAAGCATCACCGCTTGAGATCAATTTCTCAAGTTGTGCTCGGGTTGCAACCAATGAGAGTCGGCTCGAACCTTTTAGTGAAAGCGTCATAGTTACTGTGACTTCTCCACATCTGCTAGAAAGCGCTCAACAACACGTGAGGCTCGAGCAGCATCATCGAGAGATTCCCCAACGATTCTTGATGCCAGCTCAGTAGCCAGTGCACCTACTTCATTAAGAAGTGAGTTAAAGGCCACTTGACGCTCGGCTTCAATCGATGCGCGAGCCGATGCAGTGATACGTGTTGCCTCTTCTTGAGCAGTAGCTCGCATCTGCTCGAGAATGACAGAGCCCTCAGCGCGAGCTTCCTCGCGAAGAGTTGCTGCTTCACCGCGAGCATCTGCAAGCTGTGCTTTATACATCTGCAGCGCTTCGGCCGCTTCGCGTTGTGCAGTTTCTGCACGCTCTAAGCCACCCTCAATTGCTTCGGTGCGATCCTTATATGCCTTTTCGAAGCGCGGAACTGCGCGCGCACGAATAATCAGAAAAAGAAGGCCGAAAGCAACGAAGCCAACGATGATTTCAGCTGGCTTAGGAATGACGGGACTTGCACCTGCCTCGGCAGATGCAAGAAATCCAATTTTACTAAACATCTATTACTCCTAGTTTATTTCTAGCTAATTCTTACTTCAGTACGAATGCAAGAACAAGGCCGAATAGCGCCAAAGCTTCAGCAAGTGCGAAGCCAAGGAATGCGATTGGCTGGAGGATGCTGCGAGCCTCTGGTTGACGAGCAACGCCGCTGATATATGCCGCGAAGATCAAGCCGGTAGCAGTTCCGGGTCCAATTGTCGATAGACCGAAGCCTACGATTGCGAGAGTACCTGTCATTTCTCTTTCCTTTCATATTGGCCAAACGGTCGTCTGGTCAAAGTTAGTGTGGGTTTAGTGCTCGTCGGCCAGTGCACCGGCGATATAGAGCGCTGTCAATAAAGTAAAGATGTATGCCTGTAGGGCTTGAATACCTAGTTCGAAGAAGCTCAGGCCAATCGCGAAACTAAATGAGAACAAGCTTAAAAATTTAAGAATCAAACCACTGGTGAGCAAGTATTCGCCACCAAGGGTGAAGACTAGAAGCAGAAGGTGGCCTGCAAACATATTGGCAAATAAACGCATCGAGAGTGTCAATGGTCGAGTTACAAGATAGGTAAGTAGCTCTACCGGAGTTAAAATTAAATAGACAGGCTTTGGAATTCCTGGCATGAAGCAGATGTCTTTTACATACTTGCCTAATCCATGCTTCTTAATTGCGACGAAGTGGTAAGTAACGTAAGAAAAAATAGTTACACCTATTGGAAAACCAATATGTGACATCGTGGGAAACTGCAAAAGCGGCACGATTCCAAATACATTGTTTGTAAGAATAAATATAAATAGTGAGAAAAGGAATGGCACAAATCGCATGAACTCTGGGCCGATAACATCGCGTCCGAGTTCGTTACGGATAAATGTGTAGATCGATTCACCGGCAAATTGCAGCTTTGAAGGCACGATTGCCGCCTTGCGAGCTGAAAGGGTGAAAAATGATCCAGCGATAATAACTGAGAGAAAAACTAAGAGAACTGGCTTGGTAAAGAGGATGCTATTTCCAAAGATCGGCTCGAAATCGAAGTCGGCGCTACTTGGGGGGACGAAGCCTGGATTGGCTTGGCTCCATAAAGCGCGCACTAAAAACTCCTTCTACAGCGATGGTGAATAGATCTTGCCCATGGGGAGGGGGCGCACTGCCCAAACTTAGAGGCTTCTCTACCCACATGCAAAATTGAATCAGGCCCACGCGGGCTAAGGGGGGTTGCTAGGTGGGGGGCTTTAACTCTTAAGAAAACGGAGCCAGATCAACCAAAAGCTTGAGCCCATCCCAAGAACCAAGCCGATTATGAGCAGAAAATGTGTACCCAGGAAGTGATCTCCAAGGGCACCTGCGCCTCCCCAGAAAACAAATCCCGAAATCAAGTAAGCGAGTATCGACCAAAAAGCTGCATCATCATTCATCGCCATTATTGGCCGCCCTCTGTACTCGATTGATTGTGACTGGCATCACCGGGTAATGGTAGGTGAAGTCGAAGCTTTAAGAAAGCCCTCACTTCACCGGCTAGCCAGGCAAAGGTAATTGCAACGGCGACAACCCCAAAGGTCGTGCGATCTAAATTCTTTTCTGGCACTGCATTGACTACTACAAGTAAAAAAACTCCCAAGATTACTAATTTTGCAAAATATGAAATCAATACTAAAACCATGGTCATCATTGGATCTAATTTTCGAGAATACTTTGAGATCGCTAAATGAATTCCAAAAAAAATCAGAACTATGAACTCGGCCAAAACTCCACCTAAAATCGAGGATGTGCCTCTAGCAAGAGTCATTCCAACTGTTGCAAGAATCCCGACAACACTTGCCGGGATAACGGCGCCACGCCACATTTCAAACTCACTCGATTGGCTCACCCGAGCACCATACTCTTTCGGCTAATCAATAAGGTAATTGAAATTAAACTCAGCGCTGTTATAAGTGCTACCCACCATGGTGCAAAAGCTAAAACAGTAACAGGGAAGGCGATGGTCGCCGTCCATAGATAGAGAATGACGGCGGTTTTTAACTGCGAGTTTCCAGCGCTTAATAAGCGGTGATGCAAATGTTCATTATCGGGTGCAAAGGGAGATTTACCGGCCTTGACGCGACGGCCAACGGCCAATAATAAATCGGCCAATGGAATCGCAAGAACTGCAAATGGTAGTAACAGCGGTAGCAGGGTTGGACCGGCAGATTCTGCCGAGATTGCATTGGGATCTACTTGACCCGTTAATGTAATAGCAGCCGATGCCAATAAAAGCCCTAACAACATCGATCCACTATCTCCCATAAAAATCCGTGCCGGGTGTGCGTTATGGGGCAGAAAGCCGATACAGATTCCAACTAAAACCGCCGTAATCAGCGAAGGTGCACCGGCACGGCCAAATCCAAAGTCAATGGCAAGTAAATAGGCAAAGGCAAAGAAAGCTATACCGGCAATAGCAACAATTCCAGCGGCTAAACCATCCATGCCATCGATAAAGTTAACGGCGTTGATTGTTATAACTACGATTAAAACCGTTACCAACTGGCCAATACTTGGTGGAAGAGTAATTACACCGTTGATAGGTAGCCATAAAATTTGAATTCCGTAGAGTAATAAAATACTCGCAACAAAGACTTGTCCGGCAAGTTTTGTAAGTGCATCTAACTGAAAACGATCATCGGCCATTCCAAGTAAGACAATGACAGTTGCTGCTAAGAAAATCCCCTGAGACTCATGGCCAAAAGATTTACCGACAAGGGGTAAGTGATTGACGATCATGAAGGTCACTGCCATTGCCATCCACATTGCTACTCCACCCCAGCGCGCAGTTGGTGTCGTATGAATATCTCGTCCTCGAATCTGCGCAACGGCACCAAAACGAATCGCTTGTGTGCGCACAAATGGAGTAACCAAGTAACACAGCGCAGCCGAGATAAGTAGGGTTACTAAATACTCGCGCATGAAGTTAGTTATACCTGGTAGATAGGAAAACGGGCGGTAAGAGCGTGGACCTCGGTTTTAATCGAAGTATGAACTACACCATCATCAGTTGCGATGGCGCGCGCGATTAAACCGGCAATCTGCTTCATCTCTGTAACTCCCATGCCTTGAGTAGTTGTAGCTGGGGTTCCAACACGAATACCGCTTGTGATACCAGGTTTTTCAGGATCATATGGAATTGAGTTTTTATTCATGACGATGCCTGCAGCTCCACAACGCTCATCGGCTACCTTGCCGGTAACTCCAGTGCTACGAATATCCATCAGTGCTAAGTGGGTCTGGGTTCCGCCGGATACTGCACGCATACCCTCACTTTCAAGGGCTGCTGCCAGCGCCTTTGCGTTAACGATTACATCCTTGGCATACTTTTGATAGCCCAGTGTTGCGCACTCGGCTAAAGCAACGGCCTTTCCTGCAACGGCCGACATAATTGGTCCGCCCTGCATTCCAGGAAAGACTGCCTTATCAATTGCGGCAGCATGCTGGGCCTTAGCCAGAATCATTCCTCCTCGTGGTCCGCGCAAAACTTTATGCGTGGTAAACGAGACAACATCGGCGTATGGCACAGGGGATGGAATCGCTTTGCCGGCCACCAAACCGATGAAGTGCGCAGCATCAACCCACATAATTGCGCCAACTTCATCGCATATGGCGCGAATCTTTTCAAAATCAATTAACGATGGATATGCAGTTGCTCCTGAGCAGATCATCTTTGGCTTGGTTGCTATCGCTTTATCGCGCAGCTCGTCGTAGTCAATGAGCTCGTTATCGGCGCGCACACCATATGACTCAACGTTAAACCACTTACCTGAAAAGTTAACGGCAGATCCATGAGTTAAGTGGCCACCATGTGGCAGTGACATTGCAAGAATAGTATCGCCTGGCTTGGTAAAGGCTTGATAGACGGCGACGTTAGCGCTAGCTCCAGAGTGGGGCTGAACATTTGCATGGTCTGCGCCAAATAAACTCTTAGCCCTCTCAATTGCAAGAAGTTCAGCCTTGTCCACCTCTTCGCAGCCACCGTAGTAGCGCTTGCCTGGATAGCCCTCTGCATATTTATTAGATAGCGATGAACCCATAGCTGCTAATACTGCGCGCGAAGTGAAGTTTTCCGATGCGATGAGCTGCACATTGGTTTGCTGACGCTTGAGTTCAGATAATAAAACCGCGGCGATCTCAGGATCTTGTCTTATGAGGGCTTCAAAATCGGGACCGTAGAAAGTAGACATGCGTCAATCTTATAGTGCGGTGGCTCCGGGCACGATATTTAGTATCTCTTCCAATGAGATTGCCCCGATTCGCAGTACGCGCACACCGGTTTCGTCGGCCTCAATCACGGTCGAGAGTGGGCCATTTCGTAATACTCCATTATTAAATTTAAAGGCAAGGCCGGAATCCATAACCTTTATTTCACTTATGGATTTTACTGCCGAGCTGATGACTCTCTCAGTACTTCCAGATGAAAGAACTGAAGATCTATCTGCCCGACCTGCGCTTGCAACGGCTAATGGTCCGCTTTTAGCTAATAGAGCTTTAGCAAACTTACTTTTAGGAACTCGAATGCTGACTAGATCTAATTGATTGGCATCCCCCAAATCCCAAATCAATCCTGTTTGAGGGCGAAGGTTCATCGATAACATTCCTGGCCAAAACTTCTTCATAAGCGCGGCAATCTCTGGAGTAATTTCGCGGACAATACCATGGGCAGTTTTTTCACTACCAACTAAAACTTGGGCCGCTGTAAATAGTGGATCTCCGCGCAAAACATGCATGGCACGAACCGAATCAGCTTTAAAGGCATCACAAACATATACATAACTATGTTCAAGGGGAATTGCAATGATGTATCCATCGGAGATCGCTTTGCACGCTTTATTAATATGACGTGTAAGTTCGCCTTTTTTCAGATCAATCACTGTGCCCATGTCTACCTCCTCACCGCACTAGTCCACCGTGGACGACCAGTCAGATCATCATGGAGAGTAATACTCTCAAAATCTAGGGATAACTCACTGGCTATAGCTGCACCCTGCTCCTCGGTATGTTCGATAACTAATACTCCAGCAGATTTTAATAGTCGGGCCGCTGCCGTGATAAAAATCTTCGGAAGCTCCATCCCCGTAGGTCCACCATACAAGGCGGCATGGGGCTCAAAGCCGGCGACATCGCGTGGCAAGGCCTGCGCATCTGGAATGTATGGAGGATTAGCTATGACAACATCGCATTTAATCCCAGGCAAAACATCGGCGACATCGCCTTCAACTACACGAACATTCTGCGCAATGACTGAGACATTTTTCTTAAGCCAATAAATCGCCTCTGGGGATTTTTCAACTGCAATCACACGAGTATCTTTTGCCTCTGTTGCAATAGCTAGCGCCAGAGCCCCTGACCCTGCACCTAAGTCGATAACACTGACTGGAGCTGGCAGATTCTTGATATGGGCTAAGACGGCATCAACTAATAACTCTGATTCAGGCCGTGGAACTAAGACACCTGCGCCAACTTCAAGGGCTAAGTATCTAAAGGGTGCAACACCCGTTAGATATTGCAATGGTTCGTGATTTATGCGCCGGTCCAATAAAGAAATGAACTGCTCCTCAATCACATCAGTATCACTGATTGCGGTGAGAGTAGTTTCAAGAAGAATTGGATTGTGAAGATCCATCCGAGAGATACCTAAGACATGAGCTAACAAATGTTCGGCATCGACCTGGGATATCTGTGACTCGGCTAACTGTGATTTTGCATCACGTAGTAAGGCCTTGATGTCCATGGAGTTTTACTTCGTATTAGCTAAACGTGCAGCTTTGTCGGCATCGATTAAAGCTTGAATCATGTCATCAAGATCGCCATTTAATACTGCATCTAAATTATTTGATTTGTAATTTACTCGGTGATCGCTAATACGGTTTTCCGGATAGTTATACGTACGAATTCGCTCAGATCTATCGACGGTTCGAACCTGACTCTTGCGCTCAGCCGAGGCAGCAGCCTCTTGTTCCTCTTGGGCTGCGGCTAATAGACGCGCACGCAAGATACGAAGTGCTGACTCTTTATTTTGCAGCTGACTCTTCTCGTTCTGACACGAGACAACAATGCCCGTTGGGACGTGGGTTAAACGCACTGCAGAGTCAGTTGTATTAACAGACTGTCCACCAGGACCTGATGAGCGAAAAACATCTACACGTACATCGTTCATATTTAATTCAACATCAATCTCTTCGGCCTCTGGCAGAATAAGCACACCGGCAGCCGATGTATGAATACGTCCTTGGCTCTCAGTCTCTGGAACTCTTTGCACGCGGTGCACTCCACCTTCAAATTTAAGCCGTGCATAAGGTGACTCACCTGGAGCTGGAACCCCCTTTGACTTAACGCCGACAGAGATATCTTTGTAACCACCCATCTCACTTTCAGTGGCATCAATGATTTCAACTTTCCAATTATGGCGTTCGGCATAGCGCATATACATACGCAGTAAATCTCCGGCAAAGATTGCAGACTCATCACCGCCTGCACCGGCCTTAACTTCTAGGATTACATCACGATCATCGTTAGGGTCACGTGGAATTAATAACTCTTCCAACTTCTCCCCTGCGCTCACAGCTGTTGCCTCAAGGGCTGGAATTTCAGATGCAAAATCTGCATCCACTAGCGCTAGCTCTTTAGCGGCCAATAAATCATCTTCGGCAGATTTCCACGCTTTAAATCCAGCGACTACTGGACCTAACTGGGCATAGCGACGACCAAGTTTGCGTGCATTGGCCTGATCATTGTGAATAGATGGATCGGCCATTGCAGCTTCGAGTTCGGCGTATTCACGGACCATCTCGTGTGCCGATGCAAAGCGATCGTTACTCATGTGAACTCTCCTTCCTTACAATCTAGATGAGTAGTGAGATTAGGGAAATAAAAAAACCGCGACCGCAACCTAAGGGTTGCGATGCGGTCTCTTTAAAAAGCTACTTGGCTTCGGCGCTCTTTTTTCCAAAGCGCTCTTCGAACTTAGCTACGCGTCCACCGGTATCTAGGATGCGCTGCTTGCCAGTGTAAAACGGGTGGCATACAGAG
>WLHF01000041.1 GCA_009702835.1 Actinomycetota bacterium | reverse complement strand
TTGAAGCATCGCCTTGCGACGATCGCCAAAGCCTGGGGCCTTAAGGGCGGCCGAGCGGAAAGTTCCACGAATCTTATTTACCACCAAAGTTGCAAGAGCCTCACCCTCAACATCTTCGGCGATTATTGCAAGTGGCTTACCTGATTGCATAACTTTTTCAAGAACAGGTACGAGATCCTTAATATTTGTAATTTTTGAGTTAGCGATTAACACATATGCATCCTCTAAAACAACTTCCATGCGATCCTGGTCGGTTACAAAGTATGGAGAGATGTAACCCTTATCAAAGCGCATTCCCTCAGTGAGCTCTAGCTCAAGTCCAAAAGTATTTGACTCTTCAACGGTGATAACGCCCTCTTTGCCAACCTTATCCATCGCCTCGGCGATCATCTCGCCGATAGTTGCATCGGCTGCAGAGATTGATGCAGTTGCAGCGATCTGCTCCTTTGAATCCACGCTCTTTGCCATCGATAAAAGTTCGGTGACGATTGCATCGACAGCCTTTTCAATTCCGCGCTTGAGCGCCATTGGATTTGATCCAGCTGCTACGTTACGTAGACCTTCGCGTACAAGAGCTTGTGCCAAAACAGTTGCAGTCGTTGTTCCATCGCCTGCTACATCATCTGTCTTCTTAGCAACTTCCTTAACTAGCTCAGCGCCGATCTTTTCCCATGGATCCTCTAAATCAATCTCTTTTGCAATTGAAACGCCATCGTTAGTAATCGTTGGGGCGCCCCACTTCTTTTCAAGAACTACGTTGCGTCCGCGAGGTCCGAGCGTTACCTTGACCGCATCGGCCAAGATGTTCATTCCGCGCTCTAATCCGCGACGTGCTTCTTCGTTAAAGGCAATCTGCTTTGCCATGAGTTGTGCTCACTTTCCTTTGATTTCAGTGGGGGCTTTATCACTCGCACCCCGAGAGTGCTAACGCCAAATCTACGGGAGGTGCTCCCAGGACGCAAAACGGGTAAGGGTTAGCGGGTGATACGGGTGGACATACGGGCCTCGCGCAGGCGGCGAAGGCGTTTTACCAGCATTGGGGCGGCCTCCATGGCATCATCCCGATCGATCAGATCGTTGAGGAGTTGGTAATAACGGGGGGCGCTCAGGTCAAAGAGCTCTTTAATCGCACTCTCTTTTGCCCCGGCAAAGCGCCACCAGCTCGCCTCAAAATCGAGGATTCGCGACTCTAAATCGCTCAAACCGCTGTGCAGTGTTGGCTCTTCCTGTGCAGACATGGGTGAAATCGTATCGGGCTGAGCGTAAAAGTGTGGGATTTAAAGCCTATCTACGATCATCTCGATATCGCTGATTTTTGTCCATGGATTAACGATTGCAAATCGCAGAATTGTTTCTCCATTGTGTGATGAAGGCGGAATAAATCCAACTTGATCGGCAAGTAATTGATCCGACCAGTTGTGATAATCCTTTGCACCCCAACCTTTGCGAGTGAATGCAACGATAGATAGTTCGGGTTCACATACAAGTTCAAGATTTGGATGTGCTCTCACTAAATCTGCAGCAGCTTGCGCAACGGTAATTGTATGTTCCATTGCTTCTGTATAGGCATCGGTTCCATGCGCCGCTAATGAAAACCAAAATGGAAGTCCACGTGTGCGACGTGTTAAGTGAATTGCATAATCTGATGGTGACCATGCGCCATCTTTTAATGTATCTAAGTAAGAGGCGTGTTGCGAATGTACCGCACGTGCAAGTTCTGGTTCGCGGTAAATAAGTGCACAGGCATCATATGGTGCAAATAACCATTTATGTGGATCAACAATAAATGAATCGGCAGCTTCTATGCCATCAAAATGTGAGCGAACAGAGGGTGCACATAAGGCCGCTAACCCGTATGCGCCATCAACGTGAAACCAGATTCCACGCTCATGTGCAGCGCTACCGATGCCCTTTAAGTCATCAATAATTCCTAAATTAGTAGTTCCTGAAGTCGCGACAATGGCACATACACGCTTACTTGTTGTTGCATGGAGCTCGTCTATGGCCTGCGCTACGGCACTACCCATGAGCTTGCCATCTGTGGCTGTCGAAATCTTCAATACATCGACATCCATAATATTTGCAGCCACCACAATCGATGAATGTGATTCTTGACTGCAAGCAATGGCCCAACGTGTTGCATCGGGATGCTTCTTGCGAGCTTCGGCACGTGCAACTACTAAGGCTGAAAGATTGCCAACGGTTCCACCCTGCACAAAGACGCCGCCTGCACTTTCTGGCAGGCCAGCTAAATCCGATAGCCAGCGCAGCGCCTGGTTTTCAGCAAAGACTGCGCCTGCACCCTCTTGCCATGAGCCGCCATACAGGGCGCTTGCACCGACGACTAAATCAAAAAGGTTTGCGTACTCACTCGGTGCCGATGGAATAAAAGCTAAATTCCGTGGATGATCGCTCGAGATACATGCCTTAGCTAAAACACTTGTAAAAACCTCTAGTGCTTGATGACCACCTAGCCCGCGCGCAGTAATTGTGTTACCGACCTCTGCAAATAAATCTTCAGATGTTCGTGGGCCATCTAGCGGAGGATCATTCTTTAAGCGATCAAGACTGTAAGCCAAAACCTCGTGAGCAAGAGCCTCAACTTCGGCCGTGAACTCATGCATCTTTGGCAGCTTGTTTTACGATGTTTCGTAGCATCGTTGGAAAGACAAAGAGGTGCAGTGGTGAGATTGAATACCAATACAACTGGCCACCTAATCCGCGCGGATTAAAAGTTGCCTCTTGCACGATCCGTGTTTTTCCATTTTCTTGGCTCACCGTAAACTCCAACCAGGCTTTACCTGGCAGAACCATTTCAGCATAGAGTTTTAAACGATGTCCCTGTTCTAACTCTTCTACTCTCCAAAAATCTAAACTCTCTCCTACGCGTAAATAATCTGGATCACGACGCCCGCGACGCAGGCCAACGCCACCTACCATACGATCTAGTACTCCACGAGCCCACCAGAGTAAATCTGAACCAAACCATCCATGCTCTCCACCGATACTTTCAATCTGCTCCCATACTTTTTCTATTGCGACATCGGTCACGACTTCGCGACGATCGCGTAAGACCATCTCACCTGCCCACTCAGGATCTCCTTGGGCCTTCTGCCACGGTGCAGTTGGGCTGGTCGCATCTGACCAACGGGTTTCAACGCCGTGATCGGTAATTTTGGAAAGTGCCAAGTTCATAGCCGTTGTAATGTCAGTTAATCCCTCTGGTGGCAGAGCGATTACATCGTTAATACTTTTTGCAGGATCGGCAACGACCTCACTGATTAATGAACCCACGAGAGGGCGTGCCAATGCCGTGGGTACTGGAGTTACTAAACCAATCCACAAACTAGAAAGCCCGGGTGTTAATACTGGAATCTTTATAATGATGCGTTTCTTTAATCCAGATATTTTCGCAAATTTCTGCATCATGTCGGCATATGTCAATACTTCAGGTCCCCCGATATCAAAGATTTTTCCGACTGGCTGCTTTAAAGCCGCAGCGTTCTTTAAGTAATACAGAACATCGCGGATTGCAATTGGGTGAGTACGGTTCATAACCCATTTTGGCGTTGTCATAATTGGTAAACGATGTGTCAAGTGCCGCAGCATTTCAAAGCTAGCCGATCCCGAGCCAATAATAATTCCAGCACGCAGCTCCATGACTGGTACCGATGTGCTTGCTAACTCTGCACCCGTGCGAGCGCGTGATGCTAAGTGTTTGCTGATCTTTACATCGTTAGCGATTCCACCTAAATAAACAATTTGCGATACCCCAGCGGCCTCGGCCGCTTGTGCAAAATTGCGGGCCATTTGCGCTTCGATCTCATCAAAATTCGGGCCTAAGTTAATTGAGTGCAATAAGTAATATGCAGTGTGGACTCCAACCAAAGCGGTATCTAGATCTGCACGGTTCTCGGCGCTCCCTTGGCTAATTTCAACGGCCGATGCCCAAGGCTGCCCCATTACCTTGTGCCAGTCACGCACCAGGATTCGCACATCAAATCTCTCTTCAATCAAAGCTTTAACTAAACGGCCACCAACGTAGCCCGATGCGCCGGTAACAAGGAGCTTACGACTTTCAATTGGAAGGCTCATGCCTCAAAGCCTAGACTTAGGTGCATGCAAAAGAAACCCGAAAAACCCCGCGTGGTTATTTTGGGCGCCGGATTCGGTGGTCTTACTGCGGCCAAGGCGATGTCGGGCTTTGCTAATGTCACACTTGTTGACCGCCATAACTTCCAGACATTTCTGCCACTCTTATATCAAGTATCAACGGCAGGCCTTGCCGCCGATCACGTTGCGCACCCCGTGCGCGGCGCACTTCGCAACACAGGAGTCGCATTTCGTATGGGCTCTCCACTATCGATTGACCACAAAAATAAATCCATAAAGCTAGATAGCAGCGAGGTTCTCGACTTTGATCATCTCGTAATCGCCCTCGGCTCTGCCACTGCCGACTTTGGCGTGCCTGGTGTGCATGAATTCGCTCTCGGAATGAAGAGTGTCCATGAAGCGATAACAATCCGAGCTGAAGTCATGCGCCGCTTCGAAGATTTATGTCGTTTTGAAGATGAGAGCATTTTATCAATTGCAGTTGTTGGAGGTGGACCAACTGGGGTCGAAATGGCCGGTGCATTCGCCGAGTTAGTACGAGGCCCATTAAAAAACGATCAAGCTCATGCCGCCGCACATATTGATATCTATTTGATCGAAGCAGGACCACGATTATTGCCTAGTTTTTCCGAGAGTCTTTCTGCGCGAACTAAAAAAGATCTTGAAAAGCTGGGTGTGAAGATACGACTGAATACGGCCGTAGCTGCAATCGAGCCTAAAGAGATACAGATTAAAGATGGAACTTCGATTCCATCAGAGGTAACTATTTGGGCCGCTGGCGTGCAAGGAGAGCCAACGGCTGCAAAGTTAAACCTTCCACTCATAGGTTCGCGCATCGATGTTGAACAATCACTTCAAGTAAAACACTATCCGCACATCTGGGCCATTGGAGATATCTCTGGGTTTAAGGGAAAAGATGGCCGTTTCATGCCCATGGTCGCACCGGTTGCACTACAGCAGGGAAAATTTATTGCTCGCCAAATTGAGAGATTAATAAAAGATCAACCTCTATTACCCTTCAAATATTTAGATAAGGGATCGATGGCCACCATTGGCCGTCACAAAGCAGTTGTAGAGGTAAAGAGATTCAAGCTCGTTGGAATTCCTGCCTGGTATGCATGGCTATTTCTACACTTGTTCTATCTATTAGGCGGGCGAAATAAGATTGGCACCCTGGCCGACTGGACCTGGAACTACCTCACCTTTGATCGTGGAAACCGGCACATTATGGATTCAATGTAGTGCCAGAGTACATAAAGCTTCGAAGTCATAACCTTTACTCATATGAATGGGATAACGATGGCGAGGCTGTTGTTTTATTACATGGTGGCTTGAGTAAGACCTCAAGCTGGGACTACATCATGGTTCCCCCGCTTGAGGATGATTTCCATGTCTATGCCTACGACCGTACCGCCCATGGTTTTACTGGAGATCAAAGCGGCAGTCTGCACTTTGATTTTCAAACCCGTGAGGCGATTGCATATTTAGAAGATGTTGTTAAAGCCCCGGCCCATTTAATTGGCTGGAGCGATGGCGGCAATATTGCTCTGATGGTTGCGATCCAACGCCCCGATCTCGTTAAATCGATTGTGGCAATCGGTGCGAACTTTCATTTCAGTGGTGTGCCACAGCCCTTTGGCGAGCCTGAAATCTCACCTGAAGATCAAGCCGAATACAACTTAATCTCTCCCGATGCTCCACATACACTGCTTGAAAAAATTACACGTATGAATGTTATTTGGAGCAGTGAGCCAACGCTTACCGTGGCAGAAATCGCCACCATCCAGTGCCCAGTACTTGTTCTAGCTGGTGATGATGATGTCATCAGTCACCACCACACCATCGAACTATTTGAGGCTCTACCACTTGGTCAGTTAGCGATTATTCCTGGTACTTCTCATTTCGTAATGAAGGAAAAACCCGATCTCATGAACGCAGTGATTATGCAGTTCTTAGAAGATTTAACATATCCCGTTACCAAAATGTACGTACGCCGAACTAGCAATCAACCGGAGTAATTTTCCCACTCGTAACATCATAAATAGCACCACCGACAACAACACCATCGTTTAACAATGGGTAAGAGCGCACGCGGTTTACATCTGTAATGAGAGCTGCTCTTTGATCGCTCACAGTTCTAAACTCAAGACTGCGAGTATCTACGCCATGCTCTTTTTGAATTAAGGCGTGAATATCTGCCTCTTCCCCCATAGCCATACGGCAGTTAGTGTGCGGCATAATCAAAATTCGTTTAACACCAAGCAGATATGTTGCTAAAACCAACGTACGTAAAACATCCTCGGTCACGCGCGCACCGGCGTTACGCAAAATCTTGGCATCTCCTGATTTCATCCCGACGACTGATAGCGGGTTAATGCGCGAATCCATACAGGTGACAATTGCTAAACCTCTTTGCGCGACACCTGTTAGCTCAGAGTATTTAAAGGATTTGATGTAATCATCATTTGCAGCCAATGCATCAGCGAACTCATCACGCGGAAAGTGAGACATCTATCTTCCTTTCCTTGAAAACTTACGAGCCCCCCGTCAGGATTGAACTGACGACCTGCGCATTACAAGTGCGCTGCTCTACCACTGAGCTAGAGAGGCCTACGTGCTAACACGTATCGATCTTTCGACCAGCGGCAATTATGGCAGTGAGATGGGGAAACTTGAAATCCAAGAGCGTGGCCAAGCCAGAGGGTAGGTTATGACGGTGAGATTAGGCGTACTGGATGTGGGATCTAACACCGTTCACCTACAAGTAATGGATGCTCATTCTGGGGCTCGTCCATCCCCGACTACCAATTTTAAAGTTGAGCTTCGCTTGACCCAGTACCTCAATAAATCAGGCACGCTCTCAAATGATGGGATTACGGCACTGCATGAGGCAATAGCCAGAGCCGTTACACATGCTAATGAAAACAATGTCGATGAGGTTATAGCGTTTGCAACATCTGCCGTACGAGATGCTAAAAATTCTGCCGAGATTATTCAAGAGATAAATGAGCGCCACCAGATTGATTTACAAATTCTTACTGGTGATGAGGAAGCTCGGATGACCTTTCTTGCCGTGCGTCGTTGGTTCGGATGGTCTGCTGGAAAACTTCTGATGCTCGACATTGGTGGTGGCTCTTTAGAAATTGCATCAGGAGTCGATGAGAACCCAGAAGCTACTTTGTCGTTACCACTAGGTGCCGCGCGATTAACTAGAGATTTTTTGAGTGGTGATCCATACTCGGTAAAAGATGTTAAATTTCTAGAAGAGTACGTTGTGAACAACCTCGAAGATCAATTATCTGCAAGCCTTCGCTCTCACGATGCACATCACTTTGTTGCAACCAGTAAAACATTTCGAACACTTGCAAGACTCTCAGGGCATTGGTTTAATGACAATCCCAAATATCTAGACATTGCTAATTTAGAGGCCATGACGGCAAAGCTCGCCGAGATGAGTGATAAAGCTCGGGCAGAACTACCAGGTGTGTCAACTAGTCGAGCCCAACAGATTGTCGCCGGTGCGATAGTTGCGCGCGCTGTAATGGATGTATTGGATATTGAAAGAGTTGAAATCTGCCCATGGGCGTTGCGCGAGGGAATTGTCTTAAGGCGATTGGACTGGCTCGAAGGTTAAGTATTGGGTGCGCTAACCCAGTCGACTGCAATGATCTCACCATCTCGGTGATGGAGCACCCAGGCCTCTGCCGGCTTTAAATCTGGGCCGATCATCTTAAAATTCTTCTTTCCAATCAATTTCTGCAATACCTTTGGGAGTATCGGGTTATGACTACAAATTATTGCGCTCTCTCCCCTATTCATAAGATCTTGAGCGTAGTCGAGTGCAGCCTCTTTATCTTTAGCAAATTTATGCTCACTCAAATCAGTTGAAAATATCGGATGCATATCTAGCGAACGCACTAGTGGTTCTATAGTTTCAATACAGCGCGCAGCATCAGATGAGTGAATAACTTCTATTCCATATGGCAAATACATTGATAAAAGACGTTTTGCTTGAATTTGGCCAAGGTTTGCCAATGGGCGATCACCATCATCACCATCCCAGTCTTCGCGCTTAACTGCTTTGGCATGTCGAAGCAAAACTAAAGGCGTAGTTCCGACACCGAACTCAAGAAAAAAGTCAATAATTGATCGGTCATCATCTAGAGTTAATTTCTGACGAGCATCAGCTGGAGAAAGCCACATAATCTGATCAACTTCCTGTGGATTTGGCTTTCCAGTTGCCACTCCTACGGCTTGTGCAGACCAGTATTTAACAAGCTTGTTCACGCCATCGGCTTCGTAAGTTACGTGACCAAGTTCAGGACCAAAGACTGTGGAATATCCGGTTTCTTCCAAGACTTCGCGATAGGCACAACCAATCATCGTCTCATTAGGATCTAACTTACCTTTTGGTAACGACCAGTCGTCATAGCGTGGGCGATGAATTAATCCAATCTCAATTTTATTGTCGGTATCAAAGCGCCACAAAACAGCTCCCGCTGCGTAAATAACTGTGTCTGCACTATCCATCATCTACTGATCATTTCGGTAGAGCTTAATCATCGTTGCATGCAGATCATTTAACGGCTTGCCCTGCTCATTAATGGATTTTCTGACCCACTCCGTGCCGGTCAATGTCCAGCTAGAAACCTTATCTGAAAGCCCCAAATCAAGAATCGCCTGCAGCCTTTGATGATGCTCTTTTCTATCTACGCGAATCAAACTCTCTACGCGGCGATCTAAATTACGACCCATTAAATCCGCACTACCTATCCAGTATTCGCTTTCGCCAGCATTAATAAAATGGAAGATGCGCGAGTGCTCAAGGAAGCGACCTAAAACAGATTTCACAGTGATATTTTCTGAAATGCCTTTAAGGCCAGGCTGTACTGCACAGATGCCGCGAATTAATAGCTCGATTTTTACGCCAGCTTGTGATGCTTCGTAAAGTTTTGCAACAAAACGCTCGTCAAGAATTGAGTTGAGCTTGAATTGAATTCCAGAGGGTTTACCTGCCTTTGAATTTTCAATTTCGCGATCGATTCGCTCTGTAATCCCTGAACGAAGTGTTCGAGGTGCAACAAGTAAGCGTGAGTACGTTGACTGTGGTGCAAAGCCTGAGAGTTGATTAAAGAGTTTAGTTAGATCCTCAGTAAGCTCAACATCGCTACTCAGGATTCCTAAATCTTCGTACATACGTGCAGTCTTTGGATTGTAATTACCGGTTCCGATATGGCAGTAGCGACGCAAACCCTGTGGTTCATCACGGATAACGAGCGAAAGTTTGGCATGAGTCTTTAATCCCATTAAGCCATAAACAACGTGAACGCCGGCTGCTTCTAGTTTTCTTGCCCATCGCACATTTGCTTGTTCGTCAAAGCGAGCACGGATTTCAATTACTGCTAAGACTTGTTTGCCTGCTTCGGCCGCTTCAATAAGCGCCTCAATGAT
>WLHF01000040.1 GCA_009702835.1 Actinomycetota bacterium | reverse complement strand
GGTAATAAACGCCTTCTCATATGTCATGAGAGGGCATTTTTCACCCGGTTCGATGAATCGCACGTGCTGATTCACCAAATTCCCCACCGTGTATCCGGACCCGGCGAGGAAACCTATTTTTAGTTGTTCACCTGTACTGCTTGCGCTAGTACTTGTGTCTTGCCTGCATTCATGAGAATGCGTGTCGTGATGCTCTTAGGCGCATCGGCTAGGTCATAGCCGCGGCCTCCGGTAGGGATCACGAAATCTGATGGGTTTAAATACCCCATATTGAACGTGGCTGTGATGAGGTACTTGCCACTTGATAGGCGATCAATTGATGTCTCAGTTGATTTAACTTCTACTGAGTTCCAGTTGCCGCCAAAGCCAATATTGATGCCATTGGTTGTGTAGTGGGTTCCAGAGCCATCAACTGTAAGTACTTGATCGATCAAAACGTTTGGTCCAACAGAGCCGGTGATGAACTGATTGTTGATGACAAAGCCATCTGTTCCAAGGGTAGATGTGCCAGTAGTTAAGCGGGCAATGCCTGCGATGTTATTGGCATCAGTAACGCTAAAGCCCGTTGGTATGCCTTGGTTATCTAAGCCAAAGAATGAAAGTGCGGCGATGCGCATATTTAATGCAGCAGCCTGTGCCTTCTTAGCAGCGGCCGTTGCGGCAGCTTGTGCCTTGGCCGTTGCAGTTGCTGTTGTAGCTGGTGCTGCAGACTCTGCTGCTGGGGCAGGAGTTGAACGCTCAGCGATAACTGGAGCAAGAGGTGACTCGTTGCCAGTCATTGAGTTAAAGCCAAGGAAAGCTGTGATGACAAGAAGAAGGGAGAGTGCGGCCTTGCTCGATTTCTGAGCAAGTGCGGCGGCCTTCTTATATGTAGTTGAAAGTGCGTTAAGTGCAGTTAGACCAGTTGCATCATCAACGATCCACTCTTCAAGAACGCGCACCATAGATTTGCGAGCGCGGATCAAGATGTGGCGGACGTTTGCTGGGCTGGTGTTAAGCGCAGTTGCAATCTCCTCCGTCGTGCGGCCTTCCATTTCCCACATAACCAACGCTGTGCGCTGATCAGGGGTTAAGCGGGCAAGTGCTTCGCGGATAATCGCGGCATCTTCTGCTGCGGTAATCGTTGTATCGAGATCGATGTGGTTCTCTGATGCGATCTCATTGAGGCGCTCTTGCGTTGTGTCGGCATCGATTGCAACCAAGTTAGGACGTGCACCGCGAGCGCGGATAACGTTTAAGGATAGGTTGGTAACAGAGGTGCGAAGGTATGCGATCGCACGATCTGCAGTATCGAGCTCTGGGGATGCGAGCATGAACTTGAGGAATGCCTCTTGTACTACTTCATTAGCCTCGGCCTCATCGCGGGTGATTCGGCGTGCTTGAGAGACTAACTGCGTGCGGTGTTCTTTGTAGATGGCTGAGAGCTGAGAGATTGACCAATCAGCCGTTGAGCCTGGGGTTGTTGATACGTCAAACGAGCTATCAGCTGCGGGGGCTGAGTTAAGTAGGCGGGTGGCATCGGCCATTGCAGCTGCTTTCGCTGCCTTTGACTTCAATAGTGCCATGTGAGTAACTCCCGCGAGTTTGTAGAACGAAGGCAACGTCTTGCCCTCTATTAGTTAAGACACCGCAGCGGGGCAAATGTTGTTGCCTTGGCGGATATTTCTTTGGATCTTTGAAATTGGGGGGATTAAGGCTTAACTGCCTTGAAATCTAGCGGCTCTCCTTGAGGATTGCCTGTGGGTGGGTGCGAGGGGATTTGAGCGTGTAGGGGATATTACGCAGGGCTTTCGCCGAAAGGCAGCGTAGAAAAACCCTGCCGGAATCAGGCTTACAGTCTATCGGGTAGGCAAGGGTAAAGTCGGCATTGAGGGTTCTGAGCGTGTTGAGCCGGGGCCCTACATCCTTAAATAAGAAGCCCCATTGAAATCTAGTACCGCCCCGCTTGCCCATTCGCTATCGGGGGAGGCAAGGAAGTACACGGCCTTTGCTAACTCCTCGGGCCTTGCCACTCTATTAAATGGGCTCTGGGCACGGATGCCATCGCCTTCAGGACTATCGAGTAGACGCTCTGCCATTTCGGTTTCAACAAAACCTGGGGCAAGTGTTGTAACACCAATGTGCATCGGTGCTAAAGCTTTGGCGATCGATTGGCCAAAGGCCACAATTGCAGCCTTTGATGCACCATAGGCAGGACTAACTGGTTCACCGCGAAATGCGCCGCGCGAGCCGATGTTAACGATTCTAGAAGTGGCATTTTTTGGCATATGTTGAAGTGCGCACCACGTAACATTTGCAGCGCCGATTAAATTAACTCCCAACGTATCTGACCATGCTTTTTGCCAGGTCTCATATGTTGAGGATTCAATTGGGTGATCAAAGAAGACTCCGGCGTTGTTTATAAGGACATCGATTACACCAAATTCTTTAGCGACATTATCGACCATCACTTTGATCGCATTGGGATCGCGTAGATCTGCTTTTGCAATAATGTGGCCCGTGCCTGTTAATGAATCACAGACAGCCTGTGCATCACTACTCGAAGAGACGTAGTGAATGGCGATTCGATCACCGGCAGCTGCAAACTCGCGAGCGATAGCAGCGCCAATTCCTCGAGAGCCGCCTGTCACAAGTATGGTGCGATTAGTCATTGGCATACCTTATGACAATATGAGTGGGCCCAGACGGGCTCGAACCGTCGACCCACGGATTAAAAGTCCGTTGCTCTACCGACTGAGCTATAGGCCCCACTGCTCACTGCATTTTTTAAGCTAATTGCCTCTTTAATGCGATCGCGAGGCGCAATCGTATCGGAGATTCGGGACTGGTTTGGACCCTATAACTCACCGATAAAATGGATTATCGCCAACTCCTCTCGAGGCTCCCACAGCACACACCAGTCATACCGGTGATCTCTGACCTGAGTTTTCCAAATATGTGTCCCGGCCTTGGTAATCAGCATTTCCGCTCGGGCTTTAGCTGAATCCCCATGATCACAAATCAAATCAATGGCAATGCACACCGCATTTAATAATCGTATATCTGAACCCTGTTCCAGCCCGTTGAGAATTATTTCAACTTCAACGCTGTAGTGGGGCTCTCGAATCAACTCTTAAGTGACCTCTTTGGCCTTCCGCGTTTACTAGGGACTAACTTCTTTGTCGCGGACAAAGTATCTATTGATTTCATGAGTCTGGGCCGGCTGTCTAGTTTGGCCTGTGCACTCTTTACCACCTTGGCGGGATGCAGAGATATCACACCTGCATTATCTATCTCTAGCAAGTAAAGCCCTGGGGCAACGTTATTTTTACCTAATGTTGCTCGGCCTCGTTCATCAACTTCAACTATCTGATTTGTTGCCATGCTTATCTCCTTCGCTATGAAGAGTATAGGGTACGAACCCAAAATGGGTAAATGGGTCTGTGGTTATCGCCCATTGGCCGCTCTGGCCAAGCGATCTCGGATTGCAACTGCTATTCCATCGCCATGGGGTTGGGTTACAACAACTTCGGTGAGTGCATCGGCATCTGCCCTTCGAAGTGCGGCATAGAGCTGCTGGGCAAACTCATTGGCATCAAGTGGTGCGGCCAATCGAATTACTCCAGCTGGGGTTTGAATAGTAGAAAGTGCGATAAAACCTTGACCTGCAGTTGGTTGGATATCTAAAAAAACCTTCGCGGCCGGTGCATAGTGATTTTCGAGTGAACCACTCACGCGAATCGCTGCACTATCTGGTGGGTTGGAAACTCTAAGCCCAGTCAAAACTTCAATCATCGCTTCGGTAATCGCACCCGGACGCAAAATTCGCGGGGCAATACCCGTGCAATCGATGATCGTTGATTCAACTCCAACGGCGCATGATCCGCCATCGATTATTTGATCGGCGGGATTTAAGAACTCACCTAACTCATCGACTACGGCCTGCGCAGTTGTTGGGGAAACATGGCCGAACCTGTTTGCACTGGGGGCTGCTACACCCATGCCACCAATATATTCAAAGGCTTCCAGTAACGCTAGCGCAACAACGTGATCGGGTACTCGCACACCTACGGTCTCTTGCCCACCCGTAATAAAATCTTTTGCAAGCGAGCTTCGTTTCAAAACCAAGGTCATTGGACCTGGCCAGAAATCACGGGCTAATTTAATTGCATACATCGGAATCTCTTCGGCCCAATCGGCCATGCGCTGCATTGAAGAGATATGGACAATAAGTGGGTGATCTGCGGGGCGCCCCTTTACTGCATAGATACGCTCAACTGCATCGGCGCTCGTCGCATCTGCACCCAGCCCATAAACCGTCTCTGTTGGAAAGGCAACCACATTGCCAGCGGCCAGATTGGCTGCCGCATCACGTATCGCATCGGCAGTGCAGGTAGATAGGAATTGGCTCACCTAGTAATTCTCTCACTATTCACAGCAATTATTAACGCCCTTTAAAGGCCATGCGCAATACTTAATCTATGAGAACTAAAACATTTCGCTCTATAGCAACCGTAGTCATAGCCCTTTCATTGATTGGTGGGGCGGCAGTTGCAGCCCCTGCATCTGCCGCAGATCTCACTTCGCGCTATGTAACTATTAGCGCAACTGGCACAACAACGGTGGTACCTGATGCGGTGCGAATTAATGCCACGGTCTCGGTTGTTGCAAAGTCGTCAAAGGAGGCACTAGCTGCCTCGTCGAACTCTGTAACGGCAGTGCGTACAGCACTTACTGCAAACAAGGTGGCAACTAAAGATGTAGCAACTCAATCTGTAACAGTTAATCCCGAGTATTCCTATCCGCAAGATGGTGGAGCACCGGTGCTCAATGGATATCGCGCCACTCAGAGTTTCACAATTACAGTACGTGCGGCGTCAACTGCAGGCGCTGTAGTAGATGCGATCATTGCCGCAGGCGGAGATAATGTGCAGCTCAATGGGGTTAGCCCATTTATTTTAAATGATGATAAGGCCAGTGAAGTCGCGCGTAATTTTGCAGTAGGGCGTGCAAAAGCAAAGGCCGTATCGTATGCAAAACTTCTTGGGGTTAAGCTCGGCAAGATTATCTACCTAGATGAAACTTCCACACCTACGGTCTATCCCGTATTTGGAATGACTGCCAAGGCCGATAGCGCTGCGACTCAGATCGATTTAGGCGAACAGAAAGTCAGTGTCACGGTCACTGTTCGTTGGGCGATCGTGTAATCCCACTTACATAGTTTGCAGGTATCCCAGCATTTTCTGCGCGTAATACGTGGGTTTGGTCGCGCGCTCATTGGCAGGTACCATTGCCAAGCCTTGAAACGTCCCCATCGTCTAGGGGCCTAGGACATCGCCCTTTCACGGCGGTAACACGGGTTCGAATCCCGTTGGGGGCACGCACGAAACGTTAGGCGAAGAGCACAAGAAGTAAAGGCTTTGAAGGTGACATAAGGGCCACTTATGTGACAGGTTGTACTCAAGGCCCGGTAGCGCAGTTGGTTAGCGCGCCGCCCTGTCACGGCGGAGGTCGCGGGTTCAAGTCCCGTCCGGGTCGCAAAGGTTTTGGTGTCGTACTTATAAATTAGGCCGGCGTTAGAACCTTGTTTGGCTTGGTAGCTCAGTTGGTACGAGCGAACGACTGAAAATCGTTAGGTCGCCGGTTCGATCCCGGCCCAAGCCACAGTAGAAATTAGCTCTTTGAAATTTACAATGCCACCTGGCTAGACCAAGGCTTGATGATTTTCAAAGTTTTTCCCAACTTAGATTGAGCAACTTGAATATCGTAAGCCGCCTGAGCGCGTAGCCAATATCCATCAGATAGTTCGAAGAAGCGACAGAGCCGCAAATCTGTATCGGCCGTTATTGCACGTCTTCCCTTAACAATCTCTCCAATACGTTGCGCTGGAACATTGATCTCTTTAGCAAGTCGATATGCAGTAATGCCCAAAGGAATCATGAACTCTTCTTCTAAAAGCTCACCCGGAGTCACAGAATCAAGGCGTCTAGTACTGGCCTTGCTTTGACGAGTTGCAACCTTTGTTGACATTTTGATTCCTCTCTGAACACCTAGTGGTAATTAACAATTTCTACATCTGCTGGACCTGCAGCGGTCCAATCTAGGTATAATAACGCATTGCGTTATTAACGTAAAGCGTTACTAAATTAGAGATTTTCCGTTGATTCTTAAACATAGTCAGACCCTCCCACCGCCTACCGACAAACCCAGGACTTATCCCCAGTCAGCCCCTGCGTTGCTTAACGTCAGGCCAGCGGGGGTCGCGGGTTCCATCCGGGTCGCAAAGGTTTTGGTGTCGTACTTATAAATAACTCTGGCCCAAGCCACAGAGATTACGTGCGCTGCTTGGTGGTAATAAATTAAAGAGTAATTAATCTAAGCGAACAGAGCCGCTAGGTGTATTCAGATGCACGGCAACGATTCCGTTTTCGCCATCGTTATCGACAGGTGATAGCCAAATAACTTCGATGTTATCTCCCATCGCCTGCTGAGCATTTGAGCCTAGCCACTCAGCGATAGTTTTTTCATCTCCTGCGATTTCAACTTTAGTAATCGTTGCAACGGCCTTGCCATCTGTTGATGGGTGGTGGTTTTCAATCCACTCAATAAAAAATGGAAGTTGGCGATCCTCTAACGTTCCGAGAACTCCGATCTGCTTCCAGCGAATATCTGCACCATCTGGCTTAGTACGGTGACCATCTACTGCTTGGCGCCCTAGACGAAGCTCTATCGCTGCAACGTCATCGACTGCAACGACCCATGTGAGCCATCCGCCACCTTCTGCAGCGCGCTTTGAAACCGCTTTGCCAAATGGGGATGAATCAGATGCTGGGTGATCGAGTGGACAGACCACTTCGATGTAGTGACCGTTTTGCAGCGGTAATGTGAAGTTACGTGTTCCAAAGCGTGGGTGTACTCCGCCATCGACGAAGGTGCTACCAAGGCGTGAACCTAAGCGCTGAACTGTGTCGGCTAATTGATCATGGGATGTTACGTATGAGACATGGTCTAAGCGCATGGGTAATATCCTGCCCTATCAATCGGGGTGCTAATTACCATCGGGCGAGCGCCAATAGTGGGCTTTTTCGCGGTATTACTGGGTACAGGTCAGGTTCTTTGTGGGGATTGTGCCAGTAAGTAGGTAGGCATCTACTGCATCATCGGTGCAGGCAGATCCCCGGCCATATCCAGTGTGGCCCTCGCCCTTCATTGTTATTAAGCGCGAACCAACAATGTAGTTATTAAGAGCTTTAGCCCATGCATACGGTGTTGCTGGATCTTGGGTAGTGCCGATGATCAGAATTGGGGTTGCCGTTTTTTGAATCTGTACGGTGTTCTGATCGCTTGTTATCTGCGTGTGCCCGATCGCTTGATTGAGAAAGTTGCAGGTGATGCCGCTGTATGCAACGTAGGGACCAAAGACTGGGGCGGCCTTCAAAAACTTTGCCGCCGATGCGCGAATAGAATCGTTGCTACGGTTTTCCTGCCAATCTAAACAGTCGATAATAATGTTGGCATCGTTTTGATTATCGCTATATCTGCCATCGGTATTACGACCGTTGTAAGCATCAGCTAACTTCGCAAATCCGCTTCCATCTCCTTGCAGAGCTTGCGATATTGCGGTGCGTAGTTGTGGCCAGCCCGATGCATCGTCATAGAGGGCAGAGGCGGTACCGGAGACAACGAGGCCTTCGGTGATTTTACGATCACCCACGTTAAGTGGTTGCGAAGAAACCTTATTAAAGAGCTCAGTGAAGTAGGCAGGTGTTGCGTTGGGGGGTAGTGGACAGTTTTTTTGTTGTGCGCAGTCGGTGATAAAGTGTGCAAGCGCTTTATCGAATGCAACGGCCTGCACTAAAGATTGTTGCTCGATTGAAATCGATGGATCGACTGCACCATCTAAAACAAAACGCCCAACCTTGTTTGGAAAAGCTTGCGCATAGAGCGTTCCAAGATATGTGCCGTAGGAAAATCCCATGTAATTTAACTTCTCTTCACCTAACGCCTGGCGCAGTAGCTCCATATCGCGGGCGGCATCCTCGGTTGAAAAATGTGCAAGGTTGGGCGTCTTTGCCACACACTTATCGATAAAACTCTGGGTATCAATAAGCGCTTGGGCGTACTCGGCATCGTTATCGGGTTTAGGGTCACTGGCAAAGATCACGTCCTGCTCGGCATCGCTAAGGCAGTGAATAGGGGTGGATTGGCTTATTCCACGTGGGTCAAAACCCACGATGTCATAACGCTCAAGAACATCGGGGCTCAGGATGTACTGGGCGCTACGGGCGTATTCGATGCCGCTCACGCCTGGCCCGCCGGGGTTAATCACTAGAGAGCCGATGCGATCGTGCTGGCCTGGGTCGCGGTAGCGGATCACGGCAATATCGAATTCGCCCAGGGATTCGTCGGTGTAATCAATCGGGGTTTTTAAGGTCGCACATTGGAAGTTGTCGTTGCAGTTTTGCCAGTCAAGGGTCGATGCATCATTTGTAGCATCAGGGAAAGTTTGTTTGCTGGGGGTTGAACAACTGGTGAGTGCAAGAGCCCCGATGGCTATCACAGCAATCAATAGCTTCTTGGCGCTGCCCATGGCTTGAGTATAGGGATTTAAATTTTACTCGTTGAATTTGCACATCGGGTGCCTTGTGGAGAAGTCATTTCGATTGTCGGTGAGTATATCTAGGTTGCTTTTTGTTCAGGAAAACCTTTTTAAGTGAGAAACAGAGAAGGCCGGCCCAAGTGGCAGGCCGGCTACTGATTTTCTCTAACACCTTGTTAGAGATCGCTCAACGGCAGTTGAGCAACTCACATAGAAAGGGGGATTGATGAATGAGTTAGCTATTTGGCTCAAATTCATCGCTGAGGTTTTTAAAGCTACTTTAAAATTCTTCAGTAGTCGAAATCTTCGCCGCGACAACGGCGAAGATTCTTCGAAGTCCTAACCCCGGACTGACCTGCAGGGGCTTAATCGCCCTTGCAGGTTCAATTAAAGCACTAGCACATGACAAAGGCAAGATTGGTGCGCTCGGATATTTCGGAGATGGGGGTTGGGGACAAGATGGTGGGGGTGTCAGAGGTCGTTGAAATGCTTGGGCTTCATTGCTTTCGAGAAGGACATATATGAGTTGGACAGTTAATAATATGTACATTTCCAAACTTATTCTGTACATTAATGCTATGAAAGAGTTATCGGTCACAGAGGCCCGTGAACAGTTGCCTGCAGTTTTAAATCAGGCGAAGAAAAAGCCTGTATGGATAACACGCCATGGCGTCGATGTTGCCGTGGTGATTAGTCCTGAGCTCTTTGAATCTTTGGTTGAAGCACAAGAAGAGCTAGAAGACATTGCCGCTGTTGATGAAGCGATGTTGGATAAAAGCCCGAAGATCCCTTGGGCCCAGGTAAAGAAGGATCTGAAACTCGATTGATTAAGTATGAAATTGTATTTTCGGCTCGAGCAGAAAAATCTATAAACGCCTTACCTCAAAAGCTTCAAGTACGGATTCATGGGGCTATTGCGACTTTAGAGAATAATCCTCTTCCGCCTGTTGCTAAGAAATTAACTGGGCGAGATAGTTATCGAATTCGCGTCAGTGAGTATCGAATTATTTATTCAATACATAAAAATATATTGACTATTGAAATCGTATCCGTTGGGCACCGCCGCGAAATTTACAAAAGAAATTGATTTAGCGAGCGAGCACACACATCAGCGCTTCAACGGTAAGTAGCGGGGCTGCGTTGTGGCCCAGGTTCGTGCGCGCGGCCATGATGGCGTTGATCTTATTTATTGTGGTGTGCGGCTTAGTATTGGCGGCATAGGTCGTTATTTGATTCTCTAACTCTTTATTAATCAGCCCGTCGTTGGCACCGGCCTGCACCATCATGACATCGCGATAGAAGGTTGCGATATCTAGAAGAGCGGCATCCAGGCCATCTCGCACCATGCGGGTGCTGCGAGT
>WLHF01000004.1 GCA_009702835.1 Actinomycetota bacterium | reverse complement strand
GCTTGCGTGATTGGAACGAGTGCGGCAGCTATCGCAATTGCCGCTTGAATATCTGAACGGGCTTTCTCAATGTCGTTGGTTTGAATTGGATCGTTAGTGAAATGGCGCTCAGTCATTCGCACGCAGCCGATGTTGACGCTTTTTGCGAATTCAACATGTGTTGTGCCAAAAACAAACTCTGTTGATCCCCCACCGATATCTACAACTAAGAATGGACCATCTGAAGGAGAGAAATCTTGAATTGCACCGGTGAATGAGAGCGATGCCTCTTCCTCTCCGCTAATTACTTCTGGTTCTATCCCTAATCGCTCACGGACTCCATCTACAAATAAATGGCGATTTGTAGCATCGCGGGTAGCACTTGTGGCACAGAAGCGAATCTTTTGAACCCCGCGCTTAGCGATCTCGAGTGCGAACTTATCAACGGCAGCTAATGTGCGGGCAATTGCATCGGGGTGGAACTGGCTGGTTTCATCGACGCCTTGGCCAAGTCGCACAATCTCCATGGTGCGAAGAACTTCTCGAAAATTATCGCCCTCGATATCGGCAATAAGTAATCTGATTGAGTTAGTTCCACAGTCGATGGCAGCTACTCGCATGGTGCGCCTTCCCACCACTTGGGTAGTTTTGCTAAGGCCTCATCTCCAAGTGGATTTACATCGGGGCCAGCGGCAAGTGAGTGTGCAACGAGTGAGTGCAGACATTTCACACGCGTTGGCATTCCACCGGCAGATACATCCTCTACTTCAGGAACATCTATTCCAAGGGCAGAGCGTGCTGCGATGTAGTCATCATGGGCTGCGTGATAGGCACCGGCTAATTCGGCATCGCTTTCAAGTCGCTCATTCATATCCCCCATTAAGCCAGTTGTTTCAAGGGTTGAGATAACGGCTGTTAATCGGGGGCAGGTTGCGTAATAAAAAGTTGGGAAAGGAGTTCCATCGGCTAAACGCGGCGGAGTTTCAACGACTGCAGGCTTGCCGCATGGGCAGCGATATGCGATTGCATGAACATCTCGTGGCGTGCGACCTAACTGGCTTTGAATGCACTCTAAATCCCTTGCACTTACTTGGCTCACTTATTACCAGATTCGCTAATTGATGCGATTAAACGTATGTACCAGGGTTGGCCATCTACAAGTGCGCTTGCAACTTTGGTAGTTGTATCTGTGCTATCTGTTGTTGAGCCCTCGGTGACGATGTATTGACGCTCTCCAGGTAGAACAAAGTGCAGACGCTCGCGTGCCTGCGACTTTACATACTGGGGATCTTGCCAAAGCAATAACTCTTTACGTGCAGCATCTAAGGCCTTGTTATCAGAGAGCAGTTGAGCATTGAGTGCGCTGATCTGGGCGCGCTGAGTGAAGTAATGCTTAATTGGTGGAGCAAGGGTGAGGGCTAAAAAGAAGAGAATTGCAGAGAGTGCAAGTGCACGCCCCGATCTACGTCGACGTATAAAAGTGAGTTTTCGTCGACGTGCCATCGGAGTATCTACTTAAGCCTTAAAGCGCGGAAAGGCATCGCGGCCGGCATATTCTGCACCGTCAGCAAGCTCTTCTTCGATTCGTAAGAGTTGATTATATTTTGCAACTCGCTCGGTACGTGCCGGTGCACCGGTTTTAATCTGCCCGCAGTTAAGAGCGACAGCTAAATCAGCGATCGTCGTATCCTCAGTCTCACCTGATCGGTGACTCATCATCGTGCGATAACTTGCATGGTGAGCCATTTCAACGGCATCAATAGTTTCAGTTAATGTTCCAATTTGATTAACTTTAACAAGGAGTGCGTTGGCTGTGTTGCCAGCGATTCCACGTGCAAGGCGCTCAGGGTTAGTGACGAATAAATCATCGCCGACTATCTGAATTCGTGAGCCAAGAACGTTAGTCATTTGTGTCCAGCCTGCCCAGTCCTCTTCATTGAGTGGATCTTCGATTGAAACAATGGGGTAGGCATCAACTAGCGATGTGTAATAAGCGATCATCTCATCGGAGCTCTTGAGTGCGCCCTCAAACTTGTATTTTCCATTCTCGTGGAACTCAGTTGCTGCAACATCCATTGCAAGTGCGATATCAGTGCCAGCTTTAAAGCCTGCAGCGGCGATCGCTTCGAGGATTAAATCAAGGGCGGCGCGATTGCTATCAAGGTTGGGTGCAAAGCCACCCTCATCACCGACACTTGTTGCTAATCCGCGCTTTTTTAAAACAGCTTTTAAGGCGTGATAGATCTCGGCTCCCCACCGCAATGATTCGCGGAAGGTTGGTGCACCAATCGGTGCGATCATGAACTCTTGAATTTCTACGTTGGTATCGGCATGTGCACCACCATTAAGAATATTCATCATGGGAACTGGAAGTAGATGTGCATTAGGCCCACCTAAATAGCGAAAGAGTGAGAGGTCGGCCGATTCTGCAGATGCCTTAGCGACGGCAAGTGAGGCTCCCAAAATTGCATTAGCCCCCATACGCGATTTGTTCTTTGTTCCATCGAGCTCGATCATGGCAGAGTCAATTAAGCGTTGATCTTGTGCATCAAAGCCAATAATCTCAGGGGCAATCTCATCGTTTAAAAATGCAATCGCCTTTTCAACGCCCTTACCTAAGTAACGTGTACCACCATCTCGAAGTTCAGCCGCTTCAAATGCACCAGTTGATGCACCGCTTGGAACTGCAGCTCGTGCCTGAGTGCCATCTTCTAATTCAATTTCAACTTCAACCGTTGGATTTCCACGGGAGTCTAAAATTTCACGGGCTCCGAGAGCTTCGATTATTGCCATAGCGTTTCTCCTTCACAACTTAAAACTGTGTGCCGGTGTGACCTCAACGCTGAAATCGCACAATCTTTGATGTGCTAATCCTACCGCGCTTCAATGGCCGCGATTTGTTGGCTCAAACGCATAGCCTCCTTGCGTAGTGCAGATTCGGCGTCGACGCCATTGGCATGCGCCCATGCGATTACCGTCAAGAGCGCCTGCCCCACTGCACTTTCATCGGCCGGCTTTTCTAAATCAATAACTTCAGGAACCACTACATCGACATCGAATTTAGATGCCCGGTATAAGAGCTTTTCAATTAATGCGAGTGCGGGCTGTGACATTGCGACTCCATCAAGGGCTGAGGTTCTACCTTTTTCTAGCCTCTTAATCGCCTCCCAGTTATGTATCACTTCGGCCGTACTCTGCGCTGCACCATCGGAAAAGACATGTGGGTGGCGGCGGATTAACTTATCGGCGATTGATTGGGCTACATCTTCAATAGTAAATGGATCATTGAGATCATCTTGGGCGATGCGGGCATGGAAATAAACCTGCAGCAAGACATCGCCGAGCTCTTCACGCATATCAACACGATTGCCGCTTTGCACAGCATCAACAAACTCGTAAGACTCTTCAAGTAAATACTTCAGTAACGACTCATGAGTTTGTTCGGCATCCCACGGGCAGCCCCCAGGCGAGCGAAGCTGGTCCATGACTTCAACAAGGCGCTGAAGTTGTGAACCTTCCATAGACGTAAATTACTTAGTTGCTGGAGTTACTGCAGGGCTTGCAGAGTCAAGTGCAACTACATCGGCCACGGTTGGATCCCACTTACCATATCGTGGGTTAACAGTTACGCCAAGCTCTTTCGCTTTTGCTATGACGAGCTTTTGAACTGCCGCGCCAAGGTCAGCCTCTGCAACTCCGCTAGCCGTTAATGTCTGGCTAATCTTGTCTGACATTGTTATCGCTTCGATGTAGGCATCTAAATCTTCAGAGGCAATGCCTGCGCCCACGAGAGCCTTAGGAAGACCTTCTGCACCACCCACCTGTTCGATGATGCTTACACGGCGTGTATCGATTTCAGCCTTTGAGACTGAGATTTTTAACTCTTTACCTGCGGCTAACAAAAGCGCGGTTAATAAGTGAAAGCGGAGTTGTCCGCGATTAAGAGACTCGCCTGTTTCCAACTGCATCTGTGATGTATCGACACCCACGCGAGCGGCGATAATTGAATCGATGCTCGACTGCACAGTTGCCTGCGTAATCTTTGTACTGCCAAGAGTTGCAGCGGCGCCAACTTGAGAACACCCGGAAAGTAATAGTGCAGTTGCTACGCTCACTACGGCCAGAATCTTCTTCACTATGAACTCGCTTTCAATGGTTGGCTCAGTTGGTTGACGGCCTCAATGCTCCAGGCCAGAAGAGAAGTATCCACTATTACGGGAGTGCTCTCGGACGGATTCCACGTATTTTGGCTCTTTAGCGCCACTAAAACTGTGCTCGCCGCTGATTTATAGAGCGAACCTGGATACAAACGCGACAGGCGCAACTGCTTGGACTCGGGCAAAATTAAGGGCGCCAATCGTAGGAACTTTCCTTGGATGACAACCTCGGTCAATTTCGCCGCCTTGGCACGTGCACGTAGGGATGCCACACCTAAGAGTGCTACAGCCTCAACTGGTAGCTCACCAAAGCGATCTAATAGTTCACCACGAATTGATTCGACATCATCATTATTTTTAACATCGGCTAAGCGGCGGTATAAATCAAGGCGTAATCGCTCACCAGGAACGTACTCTGTAGAGAGATGGGCATTAATAGGAAGCTCAACTTTGCAATCACTTACTTTTTCCTCAGTTTCAATTATTCCCGCCTTGTAATCATTTACCGCCTCACCCACCATGCGCATATATAAGTCAAAGCCCACATCGGCAATATGTCCTGACTGTTCGCCGCCCAAAAGATTTCCAGCTCCTCGAATCTCAAGATCTTTTAACGCTACTCGCATTCCTGAACCCAAATCAGTATTGGCTGCGATAGTTGTTAAGCGCTCATGCGCTAGCTCAGATAATGGCTGATCGGCGGGATAGAGAAAATATGCATAGGCACGTTCACGGCCGCGCCCAACTCGACCACGTAATTGGTGAAGTTGTGAGAGGCCGAATCTATCTGCGCGTTCGACGATTAAAGTATTTGCATTTTGAATATCTAAGCCGCTTTCGACGATCGTTGTACTCACTAAAACATCAAAGTCGCGGTTCCAGAAACCAAGGATTACATCTTCAAGTGCGCCTTCACTCATCTGCCCATGTGCAACACGTATACGCGCTTCGGGCACTAGCTCTTGTAGACGTGATGCCGCTTGATCAATTGTTTCAACGCGGTTGTGCAGATAAAAGATCTGTCCATCACGCAGAAGTTCGCGGTGAATCGCAGCCGTAATCTGACCCTCTTCGGCCGGCCCCACATAGGTCAAAATTGGATGACGCTCTTCAGGTGGAGTTGTGATCGTGGACATCTCGCGGATCCCAGTCACTGCCATCTCTAACGTACGCGGGATAGGTGTAGCCGACATGGCTAAAACATCTACTGTTGTGCGCATTTTTTTCAGCGCCTCTTTTTGCTCGACGCCAAAGCGCTGTTCTTCATCGACAACGACTAAACCTAAATCCTTAAAGACAACGTCATTTGAAAGAATTCTATGAGTGCCAATAACAACATCGACCGTGCCTTTGAGTAATCCCTCAAGAACCTCTTTACTCTCCTTGGGAGTGTTAAAGCGCGAAAGTCCTGCCACCTTTAATGGGAATCCCGCATAACGCTCGATAAAGGTCTTTGTATGTTGCTGCACAAGAAGCGTCGTTGGAACAAGTATGGCCACCTGTTTTCCATCTTGAACTGCTTTAAAAGCAGCGCGAATTGCAATCTCAGTCTTACCGTAACCGACATCGCCGCAGATAATTCGATCCATCGGATATGGACGCTCCATATCTGCCTTAACATCATTGATAGTCGAAAGTTGATCTGGGGTTTCTATATAGGAAAATGAGTCTTCTAATTCCCGCTGCCAAGGAGTATCTGGTGAAAATGCAAAACCGGGAGAGCTAGTTCGTGCGGCATATAAGCGGATGAGCTCTCCTGCGATTTGGCGCACAGCTTTTCGCGCACGGCCCTTAGCTTTCTGCCATTCACCGCTACCGATTCGGTGCACGGTCGGTGCCTCTCCGCCAACATATTTACTCACCTGCTCTAGTGCGTCAGTAGGAACAAAGATTCGATCTCCTGGTTGCCCGCGCTTTGCCGATGCATATTCAATAACTAAATATTCACGTGTTACTTCGGCAACAGTGCGTTGAACTAGTTCAATATAGCGCCCTATGCCGTGCTGCTCGTGTACAACAAAATCACCTGCGCGAAGCTCTAATGGATCAATGGCCGCCTTTCGCTTTGATGGTAGGCGCTCACTATCTTTGACGCTTCCCTTACTTCCAGTGAGATCGCGTTCAGTCATGAAATAAATCTGATCGCTTTCACTCTCAAAGCCATGCGCGATGACCGAAGTTGTTAAATGGATACTGCCCTTTGTTGGTATTGCCATGAGTTTTTCAACGATATGAATTGGTAAATCTGCATTGCGGAAAATACCGGCATAGCGTTCCAACATCCCATGCCCATGGGTTGCAAAGATAACAATGAAGTGTTTATTAACCGCCTCACGCAGAGCTTCGATAGTACGCTCAATATCACCACGCATCGGATCGATTGCTCTGTAATCGAGGAACTCAGTCTCTTTATCTAGATCGCTTCCAAATTGGTTAAGTGACGAAGTTGATAATGACAGAGCAGAAATTTCTGCGCTTAACTCGCTCCACGACATATACGTTCCCGAACCATCATGGATTGGGGCCACTGCCCCATGCGCAGCATTCGACCATGATGCATTGAGGAACTCTTCATTGGTTGCTAATAAATCACCGGCGCGTGACCTGATTCGCTCTTGATCAACAAAGACAACTTGTGTATTAGATGGCATCCGAGCAAGAAGAGTTTCAGTTTGATCTACAAGAAGTGGGATTAATGACTCCATGCCTTCAAATGACATGCCCTCGCTAATCTTTTCCAATAATTCTGCTGCGGCGGGGAGTTCCTCGCGAAGTTCAACTGCACGGGCTTTAATCGTAGGAGTTATTAAAAGTTCGCGGCAAGGATGGATCTCAATATTTCCTATTACTGGTGCGAATGTTCGTTGATCGGCAACTTCAAAATAACTTAGCTCCTCAATCTCATCACCAAAAAAATCGATTCGAATGGGATGCGCACTTAGTGGCAAAAATAGGTCGACGATTCCACCTCGGACGGCAAACTCTCCACGGCGCTCAACCAAATCCGTTCTGGAGTATGCCAAGGTTGCAAGATGGCGCACTAATTCATCCAGTGACTGCTCTTTGCCAATTTCAAGGTTAATTAGGGGGTTCTTAGCCAGATCGCTAATGATTCGGTGAATTGCTCCTCGTACGGGTGTAACAACTATTGGATTAATGCTTTGTTTCTTCTTGAGTGAGTAGAGAGTTGCAATGCGCCTTGCGACAGTGTCGCTTCGCGGACTCAAACGCTCATGGGGCAAAGTTTCCCAAGCGGGAAACTCCATAACATTATTGTGAAGCTCTCGAAGTTCATTCACGAGATCTTCTGCACTTCTGCTTGAACTTGTAATAACAAGTAAAGGCGCATCATTAACACGCGCAGCAAGTAAAAATGGATACATTGCAGATGGGGCCACTATGTGAGACATGTCTGGTGTCGGCAGAGCGTTAATTAATCCACGCATTGTTCACCCCCAAACGTCTATTGGCCCCAACTCCCAATGGGAGGGGGCTTACAAGGTGTGAGTCTAACTTCAGGCATTGGCATCAGTCCAAGCAGGCCTTGATGACATCTAGCTATTGAAGCGTGTCTGTGTCTGTTCGAGTCCTGCAGCAATTAAAGATTCAACCACATCTGCCCCGCGCACAATAAACTCGGCCAAATCCTGCTGCTCGATCTTTGAAAAAGCTTTTAGAACAAAGTCGGCTGGATCCTGCTGACCCATTGGTCGTCCGATTCCTAAGCGCACTCGGAAATAATCGGGTGTATCAAATGCCGAACTCATTGATTTAAGTCCGTTATGGCCATTGTCTCCACCGGCAAACTTGCTACGTATTGTGGAAAATCCAATATCGAGCTCGTCGTGAAGGGCGATGATGTTATTTGTGTCAACGGAGTAGAAATTAGCAAGAGCTTTAATCGGCCCCCCGCTTTCATTCATGTAGCCCTTAGACTTTGCAAGAATGATTGATTGAAGGTTATCGCCAACCCCTAATTTATATGCGGCAATCTCTGTACGGGATTTATGTGATGATAATTTGATGCTATGACGACGAACAAGCTCGTCTATGACCATCTGCCCTACGTTGTGACGGGTGGCAGAGTATTGATCGCCCGGGTTACCGAGCCCCACTACCAACCACGTCATAACGGTAATCGTAAGGGTTAGGCGTCCTTCTTTTCGGTATCAGCTGCAGCTGCTGCATCGGCTCCAGCTGCTGCATCGGCTGCCACGGCTACTGGCGCTACTTCTTCAACGATAGTTGCGCGCTCTGATACGTGAATCACGATCATCTTTACATCTGATTCGAGTTCAACGCCTGCTGGCAGAACTACATCGCCTGCATACAGTGATGTACCGGCTGCAAGACCAGTGATATCGAGCTCTAAGAAGTTAGGGATTGCAGTTGCCTCAACGCGTACGTCGATTGTGTTGTTTACATGCTCAAGTACACCATCGCGATCATGCTCACCGATTGCATGGACAGGAACAGAAACGACAACTTTTTCTCCACGACGAACAAGAACCAAGTCGATGTGCTCGAGGATCTGCTTAAGTGGATGGCGCACAATCGCCTTTGGAAGTGTGAGCTCAGTCTTTCCATCGATAACGATGTCGAGCAAAACGTTTGACTGCTTCAGAGCAACGCCAAGTTCGCGTGCTGGCAGTGTGATGTGCTGTGGCTTTTCACCATGACCGTAAATAACGGCAGGAACTAAACCATCGCGACGTGCACGACGTGATGCGCCCTTACCAAATTCGGTACGAACAACACCGTTGATAGTGATCTCTGCCATTTTGAATTACTCCTCTAGTGAAAACTTCGGTTTGAACACAAAGTTCCAGTAAGGATTTAAATCCTAAACCGTCGATTACGGAAATAAATTCATACCCTCGCCGGAACAGCCCAAAGATTAGCCTGTGCAGACGAGATTGTGCAAATTAGGCTTATGAGTGGCCGTCAAAGAGGCTTGTTACTGAGCCATCTTCAAAGACTTCGCGGATTGCCCGAGCTAGAAGCGGTGCAATCGAGAGGACTGTAAGTCCCTCGAACTTTTGCTCCTCTGATATCGGAAGCGTATTTGTAATAACAACTTCTGATGCTTTGCAATCGCGCAGGCGCTCAATGGCTGGGCCAGAAAAGACTCCGTGAGTTGCAGCGACGATGACATCTTTTGCGCCAGCTTCAAATAAGGCTTCTACCGCCTTTGCAATTGTGCCCGCTGTATCGATCATGTCATCGATAACTACGCATGTCTGACCTTGTACATCACCAACAACGCGACCGACAACGGCCTCATTAGGCACTCGAGGATCACGTGTCTTATGAATAAATGCAATTGGGCAGCCACCTAAGAGATCTGACCAGCGCTCGGCAACACGTACGCGACCAGAGTCTGGAGAGACGATTGTTAAACGGCTGCGATCAACTTTGCTACCAACATAGTTTGCAAGCATTGGTAGAGCAAAGAGGTGATCTACTGGGCCATCAAAGAAGCCTTGAATCTGTGAAGCGTGAAGATCTACAACCATTAAACGATCAGCACCAGCTGTTTTAAAGAGATCGGCCATTAGACGTGCAGAGATTGGTTCGCGTCCGCGATGTTTCTTATCTTGACGTGCATAACCATAAAAGGGTGTGACAACTGTAATTCGCTTAGCTGATGCGCGCTTGAGTGCATCGACCATGATGAGCTGTTCCATAATCTGCTTGTTGACCGGTGCAGTGTGGCTTTGCAGAACAAATGCATCACACCCACGAACTGATTCTTCGAAGCGAACAAAGATTTCACCATTAGAAAAGTCGTAAGCCGAGGTTGGGGTTAACTCAACACCGAGTTCAGATGCCACATCATCGGCTAGTTCGGGGTATCCGCGTCCTGAAAATAAACGTAGTCGTTTTTCAGAAGATAACCGGATCTCTCCCATGTTTAGCCCTTCTTATCGCTTGCCTCGGCTGCTTGCGCAGATTTACTGCCTACGCGCTTACGCAGGACCCAATCTAATACATTTCTCTGCTTAGCTCTGCCAACTCCAATCGCGCCTGCTGGAACATCTTCTGTAATCACAGATCCAGCGGCCGTATACGCACCATCGCCAATAGATACAGGTGCTATCAGCATTGTGTCGCTGCCGATGCGCACATGATCACCGACCGTTGTGTGATGCTTCTCAACGCCGTCGTAGTTCACAAAGATTGTCGCTGCACCGATATTGCTGCCCTCGCCGATAGTTGCATCTCCGACATATGAAAGGTGCGGAACTTTTGAGCCAGTGCCTAGGCTTGAGTTTTTCATCTCGACGAAGGCCCCCGCCTTTGCGCTATCGCCAAGCACTGTTCCACTGCGTAGATATGTAAATGGTCCGACAGTTGCGGCCTGGCCAATAACAGTATCTGTGGCTATAGATTCAAGAACTGATGCGCTCTCTTTTACTACACAGTTTGTCAGCGTTGTACGCGGGCCAATAACGGCGCCAGATGCAATAGTTGTTAGCCCCAAAATCGCGCTACCTGGATGCAACGTGACATCTTTTGCCAGAGTCGCTGTTGCATCAATCCATGTTGTAGTTGGATCAATAATCGTGACACCTTCGCGCATCCATTGATCATTGATTCGATCGCGCAGAAGCGCTGCACTTTCAGCCAGTTGGACACGATCATTAACACCTAAAATCTCGGTGAAATCTTCGATTATTATTGCGGCGATTGATTCGCCCGCGTTTTTTAAGATTCCAATCACATCGGTTAAATAAAGCTCCCCCTGCGAATTTGAATCCGTAATCTGCCCAATCGCACCAGCTAACTTTGCGCCATCAAAGGCATACACGCCTGAGTTAATCTCAAAAATAAACTTCTCTTTTTCGCTAGCATCGCGCTCTTCAACAATGCTCAAAAGCTCATCGTTAGCATCACGAATAATGCGTCCATAACCCGATGGATCGGGGTGTTCTGCAGTTAGTACCGATGCTGCGAATTTTCCTGCGCTATGCGCATCTAAAAACGTTGCCAATGATTGACCTGTCAGCATCGGGGTATCACCAGCTAAAACTAAGACGGTGCCACGTGGGGTATTACCTGCGAGCGCTAGCTGAGTAGCGTGGCCAGTGCCGCCACGCTTTTCTTGGTAGACAGTTGTTGCAGATGGTGAAATCTCGGCGATATGTGCCTCAACGCCTATGCGATTAGCGCCAACAACGATGCGAATCTGTGCTGGATTTAGGTGAGCAACTGCGGCAAGTACATGTCCAAGTAATGAACGTCCTGCAACGCTATGAAGAACTTTTGCTTGGCTTGATTTCATCCGTGTTCCGTCGCCTGCTGCGAGAATAATCACGGTTTCTAAGGCCACGAGTGAAGTCTATCGCTCCGCCACCAGGTATCGATCCTGGACCCTGGGCTTCAAAGGCCCATGTGCTAGCCACTACACAATGGCGGAACCCATATTCTCCCTTATAAAGGGTGGTGCTCGTGACCATTAGCGCAGGTAATTAGGTAAGAACTTTCGCCCCTGCAACTGGTCCATATGCGCGTGCAACGCTTCCGACGACGCCACTTGCAGTTAGCGCTACCGCTAAATCAAGGCCCGCCTCTTCATCGGTAACTAAAAATGCAACGGTTGGACCAGAGCCTGAAACTAAGGCACCGAGTGCTCCATACTCTTGGCCAACATCTAGAACCAATCGCAGTGCAGGGCGCAATGAACATGCCGCCGCCTGCAAATCATTTACTAAATGTGCGCCAACTGATTTTGGATCTGCTGCCAGTAGCGCCTGCATTAACAGTTCATTTGTTTGAGGCTCTGCAATTTCAGACTCTGAACGCAGACGATCACATTCGCTATATATGGCAGGGGTAGATAAACCAATACTCGATAGGGCTAATACCCAGTGATAAGTACCGCGCGAGAGGGCTGCAGTTAGCTGATCACCATGGCCCGTCCCAATCGCTGTTCCGCCGCTTAACATAAATGGAACATCGCTACCTAACTGTGCGGCGATTTCAGCCATCTCTTCCCGGCTCATTCCGAGTGAATACAAATAATCAATTGCGACGATTGCAGCGGCGGCATCTGCACTTCCACCTGCCATGCCACCGGCAACTGGGATTAATTTCTTAATCTCAACATGGGAATCAATTTCTAAGTCGTACTCTTTGGCCATTAAAGCAATCGCCTTTATCGCCAAATTACTATCATCGGCCGGAACTCCATGTCTTTGATCACCAGTAATTGAAATACTAAGCCCGCTCTTTGGGGGGCCAAAAGTTACCGTGACATCATCAAAGATTGAGATAGCTTGAAAAACGGTTACGAGGTTATGAAAGCCATCTGCCTCTCGTGGACCAACTGATAATTGAAGGTTGACCTTTGCCGGAACGCGCACGGTCACACTCTTTACTGGCATGAATTGACCCTATTGCCTTGATTAGAAAATGTCAGGTGCAACTGCGGCGATGGCGCAAAAACTTGAAATCTCTAAGGCCTCTCCGCGAAGCGTCGGATCTATTCCTGCACGCTGAAGAATCTCTTCGGCCGCTGAAGATGAGCCATAGAGGGAGGAGAGAGCCGATCGCAACATCTTGCGGCGTTGGGCAAATGCGCCATCAATTATTGCAAAGGTTTTCTTACGCAATAGCTCATCACCTGGTGTTGCACGGCGCGTAAAAGATACGAGCTTTGAATCAACGTTGGGAGCTGGCCAAAAAACCGATCTCGATACTGATCCCGCCCCTTTAACCTCGGCCCACCAGGCGGCTTTTACCGATGGGATTCCATACTCCTTCGTACCGGGGCTACCAGCTAATCGATCTGCAACCTCGGCTTGAACCATAACAACTCCGGTGCGCAACGTTGGAAATCTCTCTAATAAATGTAGGAGCACTGGAACAGAGACGTTGTAGGGCAGGTTTGCTACTAAAACAGTTGGCTGCACCGGTAAATCTACCAACGTCAATGCATCTCTCTTGATCACTGTTAAGTTTTCGGGGTGTTCGTAGTGTTGTTCAACTGTGATTGGAAGTTGAGTTGCAAGACGGTGATCGATTTCAACTGCTACTACCGATGCGGCACTGTGCAGTAAAGCTAAGGTTAATGAACCTAGACCAGGGCCGATTTCTAAAGCGATGTCATCTTTTGTTACACCTGCTATGCGCACAATCTTGGTACAAATATTCGAGTCAATGACGAAGTTCTGTCCCAGAGATTTTGATGGTTTTAAATCTAGAGCCGCTGCGAGTTCGCGAATCTGGGCTGCACCAAGCAGGTTCATGGTGCGAAGCTTCCAAATATGCGCTCAGCATTTTTACTTAATGCAAAGGCGAGTTCGCCAAGATCACTTTTTCGCTCTGTGGCCATGGCCCTTACGATTGTTGCAATCTGGGCAGGAGTGTTGCCGGCACCTCGGTGTGGCATCGGAGCTAAAAATGGTGAATCGGTTTCAACTAATAACTGATCGATAGGGACAAGTTTGAGCGCTTCGCGAAGGCCTGGTGCGTTCTTAAAGGTTAATGTGCCGGCAAATGAGAGTGTGTAACCGCGCTCGATACAGGTTTTAGCCATTGCGACATCGCCAGAAAAACAGTGAAAGATAGTCTTTTCTGGGGCGCCAACCTCAAGCAGCACAGATAAGACATCATCATGAGAATCACGATCGTGAATTACTAATGCTTTTTTTGTTTTCTTAGCTAACTCAATATGCCATTTGAAAGACTCCTGCTGGCGCCCGCGTAGCTCTGGTGGAGTTCGAAAATAATCTAGACCTGTCTCTCCAATCGCACGCACACGTGGGTGTTCGGCTAACTTGGCAATCACTGCCCAGTCGGCCTCGATATCGGCGATAACTGGTGCCTCATTTGGATGCAACGCAACTGCAGCTAAAACTGATGTGTTCCATTTCTCTGCCGCTGCGACGCACCATTTTGATTGTTTGGCAGAGTAGCCAACTTGGACAATGCGATCAACGTTTACTGATTTTGCTTCGTTAATTATATCTGCAACTTCTTGTGAATCAGGTGCGGTGTCGGTGATGATCTCCATATGCGCATGCGAATCAACTGTTGCAACTGGTAGAGGCTCTGGTAACGGCGCACGTGGGCGATCAATATCGCGGTTGTGACGATCGGCCATATCTCTTATGCGCTCGTTTCTAAGCGAGGAAATAACACTGGTGTCTTAGTAATCCTTGCACCTGCTGGAAGCTGGCCCCAAGTTGCTACATCGCTAATTTTCTGCGCAGATAAATCGCCTAGCTTGTCCTGTGCACCCAAGCTCTGCCACAAAATTTCACAGGTAGTAGGCATCACTGGATGCAGTAAAACGGCGAGTGCGCGAAGTGATTCTGCCGTGTTGTACAAAATACCCTCAAGTTGGAGCTGATTTGCTGGATCTTTAGCCAGAATCCACGGCTCTTTCTCAGTGACATAACCGTTGACTTTCTTACAAAAATCCATAACTGCAAGGATTCCGCCCTGGAAATCCAGTTCGCACATTGCAGAATCGGCTCTTGTGACCGCACTGCTCAACGCCGCTTCTAAATCTGCATCATGGCTCAGTGCAGGTAGAACTCCGCCACAGTATTTTTCTATCATTGCCGCAGAGCGCGATGCTAAGTTGCCAAAGTCATTTGCGAGCTCAGATGTGTAACGAGCTGACATATCCTCCCATGAGAATGAGCCATCACTACCAAATGGAATTGCACGCAAGAAGTAGTAACGAAATGCATCGACACCGAAATGATCAGTGATGTCCTTAGGTGCGATTCCAGTTAACTTGCTTTTGCTCATCTTTTCGCCACCAACTAATAGCCAACCATGTGCAAATACTTTCTTAGGTACATCTAGACCCGCCGCCATTAACATCGCTGGCCAAATAACTGCGTGAAAGCGCAAAATATCCTTACCTACTAAGTGAACATCGGCAGGCCATGTGTTTGCAAATTTTTTGCCACCCTCACTACCAGGTGCATCGGTTAAGCCAACGGCCGTTGCATAATTTAAGAGCGCATCAAACCAAACATAGACAACTTGATCGGTATCCCACGGAACTGGGATTCCCCAATCAAAGGTCGAGCGAGAGATTGATAAATCTGAAACTCCACTCTCTAAGAATGAAACGACCTCATTACGTGCACTTTCTGGCGCACATGCATCGGGGTTCTTGCGATAGTGCTCGAGTAGCTGATCGGTAAAGGCAGAGAGTTTAAAGAACCAGTTATTTTCATTTACTAACTCGATTGGCTTGCTATGGATGGGGCAGCATTTTTGGTTATCGATCTCAATCAGATCGCCAGGTAATTTAAACTCTTCGCAGCCAACGCAGTACGGACCCTCGTACTTGCCGGCATAGATATGCCCTGAGTCTTTAAGGGATTGTAAGAATTTTTGTACGCGCACTGTGTGGCGCTCTTCGGTTGTACGGATGAAATCATCATTTGCGATATTTAGAGCGGCCCAGTTGGGCTTCCAGGCATCCTGCACCAGCCGATCTACCCAGTCCTGTGGGGCGGTTTTATTTTCTTGGGCTGTGCGCATGACTTTTTGTCCGTGTTCATCGGTTCCAGTTAAAAACCAGACAGACTCACCCTTTTGACGGTGCCAACGAGTGAGAACATCACCGGCAACAGTTGTGTATGCATGTCCAATATGGGGCGCATCGTTGACGTAATAAATCGGCGTCGTTAGGTAAAAGGATTTGCTCACGTGCTCATCTTATTCGCATCGACCACCGCAGCATAAACAATACGCTTTGCAATCCCGAACTCTTGGGCTACTGATGCAATCGCCGCCTTTCGATCCATTCCAGCGCCCTCAAACTCACGTACTCGTACAACCATTTCATCGGCCGTCATTGCCGCTGAATCCATGGATGCACCCTCGACTACCAGAGTGATTTCACCGAGGACCTCGTTGGAATCTGCCCATGATGAAAGTTCGGCCAATGTACCTCGAATAGTTTCTTCATAACGCTTGGTCATTTCGCGACAGATCGCAGCTTTGCGTTGTGCACCAAAAACAGCAACGGCATCGCCTAAAGAATCACCTATGCGATGTGGTGCCTCAAAAAAGACCATGGTGCGCTCTTCATGTCGAAGTTTTTCAAAGCTTGCCAAGCGCGCACCCGATGCACGAGGAGGAAAGCCCTCAAAAGTAAAGCGATCTGTTGGAAGACCAGATAGTGCAACTGCCATTGTTACCGCACTTGGTCCTGGAATAACATTGACTTCGATTCCAAGATTAATTGCATCCCGCATTAAACGAAAACCTGGATCACTAATCGTTGGCATTCCGGCATCTGATACAACAAGAACGCTCGCACCATTTTGAAGTTCACTCAATAGTTCGCGGGTGCGATCCTCTTCATTGCCCTCAAAGAATGAAAGTACTCGTGCGGTGAAAGTAACCTCGATATCTGAACACAAGCGATGAAATCTGCGCGAATCTTCGGCGGCGATAATCGATGCACTCTCAATCGCAACTTTTAGGCGCGCGCTTGCATCCCCAGGGTTTCCAAGGGGGGTCGCTGCCAATATGAGAGCCATAGGTCCATCATCTCAGTAATTTCACCCATGTAAGCGCATACGATTACACACATGCTCGCTGCGCTTGCTCCAATCGTTATTGCGATCATCTCTTTGGCGCTTCGATTAATTAATCTATCTACGCCTAAAGGTTTTGTCTTTGATGAGGTGTATTACGTCGATGGAGCTCGAGATTTTTTAAAGTATGGCGTTGAAGTCTCGGCAAACAAACCCGAGTTCATAGTCCATCCCCCTGTCGGCAAATGGCTCATTGCAAGTGGAATAAAGATCTTTGGGGATAATGAGTTTGGGTGGAGATTTGCAACTGCAATCATTGGTGTTGCGCTCATTCTGCTCTTTGCCCGCTTGGTCCATGTTCTCTTTTTCTCGCCCTTACTGACGGCGATGGCGGCAGCTCTCATGGCCATGGATGGAATGATGCTCGTCCATTCACGGACTGCGCTCTTAGATCTATTCTTAACTTTCTTTCTCTTATTAGCAATCTACTTGTGGCACCGTCAACAACATTGGTATGCAGCTGTTGCAATTGGATTAGCGATGGGTACAAAATGGAGCGCGTTGTATTTCTTGGTTGCTATCGCCGTTGTTTCAATCTACAGAGTTTTCACGTCATACTCTGGGCGCGATCTTATTAAACCAACGTTTATAAAATCTTTACAATATGGGTTCTTGCCACTTGTGGTTTACACCGGTACATGGACGGGTTGGTTTTTAAGTAAGCGCGGTTGGGATCGCCAATGGTCATCAAATGTTTTTGTATCATGGTGGCACTATCACTCAGAGATGTTGGGTTTCCATATGGGCCTAACCGAGAAACACTCATACCAGGCAAATCCTTGGAGCTGGTTGGTAATGGCCCGCCCAACATCGTTTTTCTACCAATCACCGAAGGGATGTAGCTCAAAAAACTGTGCGCAAGAGGTATTAGCTATCGGAACGCCGATTCTCTGGTGGATTGGAACCCTTGCAATCGCCATTGCCTTTGGTTTTTTCTTTCACGCGCTGGCTACTAGGAGATTTGATAGCTCTCTCACCATTGTCGTTATGGGAATTACTGCCGGCTATTTACCGTGGTTCTTCCTTCAACAACGCACAGTCTTTACTTTTTATGTAGTAGTTTTTGAGCCATTTATGTTGCTTGCGATTATTTACTGCGCAAAAATACTGCTGGATAGCTCAATTAAGCCTGGGGTTTCTGTAACTATCGTTGCAGGGCTTATCGTGCTCATTTTTCTTAATTTTATCTACTTTGTCCCGCTCTTCACTGGAGAAGTTATTAACTACTCCGACTGGTTAAAGCGAATGTGGATGAGTTCGTGGATCTAACTATTCGTTAGAGGCTCGAGATTGGTTCAGACGCGCAACTGCCTCATCTGCAAGTTGTTGATCAAAGATTTGATCGCGCGAAGGTGAGCTCGCAGCGAGAGCTTCAAGTTCGAGGCGCTCTTGGTCATCACTCCATACCCCTGGTGTTGTTAAATCTATGACTCGTTTTGGAACAATAGCCTTCGGTGCACTGACATATGTTGGGACAGGAACATCAGCTGGCTGCCAAGTATTGCGAACAGTTGCCGTGCCTTGAGGCAAGAGAACTACACCCTTGAGTTCACGTTCAGATAATGGAATCCAATGCTCTTGTGACCCTTTTGGTGTGACAACTTCGACAAGATTAGTTGCAGATACTCCCGAGGTGCGGCGGTGCAACTGTTGAATACGGCGGTGTTGAATACGCTCGGCGATGGTTTGACGTCGTACATGTGCAATGTAGATCAACATTCCAGTTGCAGGAACTAATGCGTATAAGAATGGCATTGTATTCATAAACCCACCTACAAGAGTTGTCGTTAGAGAAAAAGTTAGTACAACAAAAATAATACGTCTGCGCATTAATAGCTGTGCAATTTTTGCTTCGCGATCTAAATCAATATTATGAACCCCACCATCATGCATCGTGTGTGGCGAAGAGTTAGCAACAACACTGAGTGCAACTTTGAAACGCTCAACTGATTTTCCAGAAAACTCGTTACGGTCATGGATCCAGCGGGGTGCAAAATATGCGACCCACATGCCGATGATCGCAATGTATATAAGTCCGGAAGCCATGATGTACAAAGATAAAGGAGGAGGGATTACTTTTCGGGGATTTAGACGCTACTTAATCGAAGGATTTTCCTTCACGAAGCAGATGTGGTCTCGCCAATCTCCATCAATATGCAGGTATTTGGCCCGCTCTCCTTCGAAAATATAGCCTGCTTTCTGCGCAACCTTTCGAGAGGCTTCGTTTTCTGGGCGCAGATTTATCTCAAGGCGATGCAGCGATAAAGATGTGAATGCATACTGCGTTAAAAGCTCCACAGCCATTGTTGTATAGCCTTTATTTGCATAGTTACGGTCTATCCAATAACCGATATGCCCGCCTCGTAGTGCTCCATAAATTACTCCACCGAGGGAGATTTGCCCGATCAGATTGTGGTTGTGCCAGATTGCAAATGAGAATGAGCGACCATGGCGGGCCTCTCGATTCAGGGTTTGGACCATGGCAAAGTAAGAGGGCAACTGTTGATGCTCACCATCTGAGTTGAGTGGCGGAATTGTGGCCTCCCATGGTGCCAGCCATTCGCGATTTTCGGTACGGACTGCGTTCCATTGACTGCGATCGCGAAATCTAAGTGGCCGCAGAAATATTGAATCTCCCGAAATTACTATGGGCCAGCGCTCGTTCATGGCTTACTTAAATGTATCTACGTTCAAGAATGACAACTGTAACTCGATCTCCAGCCGATAAATGCGTTTCATTTTCACCAACTGCGATAAAGGCCGTCGCATCAGAGAGCGTTGAAAACTCCTCTTGCTCATTAAGCGGCATTACCGACTTCGCATCTTCTGCTAGCGTGGCTCGAATATAAGAGCGCACTCCAGGGGCTGACTCAATGGCCTTTTCTAACTGTGCCTTCACTGATGGGCGATGAATATTTGCAGCACCCAGCATTGTTCGAATCATTGGACGCACGAATAGTTCGAATGAGATGTAGGCCGCTATCGGATCTCCCGGGAGCGTTACTACTGGCGTCTTATCTGGACCAATCTGACCATAATTATGTCGCCCACTCATTTCAATTGCTAAATCCACGGTAGTTATCTCGCCAAGGCGTAAAAGTGTGCGGGTAATGAGATCAAATGAATCATCGTGTCGCTCGCCACTAATGATAATTAAATCTGCTCTGACCAGTTGATCTTCAATGACACTTTGAAGCTCATCCTCATCATCTGGAATCGAATGAACTCGATATGCAACTGCGCCAACTTCGCGCACTGCCGTTGTAAGCAGCCATGAATTCGTTTCATACTCTTCGTCGCCACTTAGTGCTGTGCCTGGCTCGACAAGATCTGGACCAGCTGAGAGGACTACAACGCGCGGATGTGGGCGGGTAGGTAGATGATCTCGACCAATGGATGCTGCAAGTCCAATCTGTGTCGAGCGGATACGACTACCTGCGCGCATAACAAGGCGCTCACCAGCATAGATGTCCTCTGAGAGCGTTGCCCCGTGTGCATCTAGAAGTGGCATTTCAAAAGATTCGAGCGGCTTACAGATCGCAAGAAGGGAGCTAAGAAAACCATCTACTCGCGTGCGCTCTGCCATAATCACACCATACTTGTTGGGCCGCGCTTTCTTTGGGATTTAGCCCTGCGAATTACTGGGAGATAAGAGATGAATCAGAACACAGTTAAGAAGGAGCTTCGTGAGCGCTTACGCCGCGAGCGTAGCCAAAAATTCATCCCATCGAATTTCAATGTTATTTTGAAATCACCAGAAATAATTGCCGCATCGACGATTGCTTCATATTTTTCATATGGTGTAGAACCAAGCACCACCGAGATTAATCAGGCCTTGCTCAAAACTGGTAAGCGGTTGTTATTACCACGGGTAAATGGAGAGCATCTCGACTGGATTGAGTGGGATGGTGATGAAAGCAAACTTAAGGTGACAAAAAATCTCTCTGAGCCAACTGGCACGCCTGTCACTGATCTCGATTCGATAGATGTAATTGTGGTGCCTGCATTACATATCGATCAGAATGGATATCGCCTCGGGCAAGGTGGCGGTTATTACGATCGCGCTCTTGCACAACTTCTAGGATGGAAAATCGGTTTAGTACATACAGGCGAACTATCGAGCCAAGATTTACCTCGAGAGGCTCATGACATCGCTTTAGATGCTGCAGCTACACCCTCGATTATTGTGCGCTTTAAATCTTAGGAACCTGGGAGATTGCGCGCCATAACAATGCGCTGAATCTGGTTCGTTCCCTCATAAATCTGGGTTAACTTCGCATCTCGCATCATCCGTTCGACGGGATAATCACTTACATATCCATAACCACCCAGAATTTGAATCGCATCTTGCGTAATTCGCATAGCCATATCGCTGGTGAAGCATTTACTGGCAGCTGAGAAAAAACGTAGATCTTTTTCATTGTTCTCACTCTTTACCGCTGCTGCATATGTGAGTTGTCGAGCTGCCTCTATATTCATCGCCATATCGGCCAACATAAACTGCACACCTTGAAAATCAAAGATTTCTTTACCAAACTGTTTACGCTCATGCGAATATCTTGCCGCTACATCGAGTGCTCCCTGGGCCAAGCCCAATGCCTGTGCTGCAATTGTTATCCGTGTGTGATCTAAAGTATTCATAGCTAGAGCAAAACCTGCTCCGATCTCACTAATTCTGCGATCATCACCGAGCTTTACATTATCAAAATACACCTCACGTGTTGGTGAACCTCTAAAGCCCATCTTCTTTTCCGGTGCGCCAAAAGATATTCCGGGATCAGATTTTTCAACAATGAAGGCGGTAATTCCCTTTGACCCAAGTGTTGGCTCACCTTGTGCAACAACGGTATAAAACTCAGAGATACCGGCGTTAGAGATCCACTTTTTACTACCGTTAAGAACCCAACCATCACCAACACGTTCGACCTTTGTACGCAGTGCCGATGCATCTGAGCCAGCCTCAGATTCAGATAGACAGTAAGAGAAGCCTTTTCCTGAGACTAACTGTGGTAGCCAGCGTTGTTTCTGCTCTTCGTTACCGCCCATGATTAAAGGCAGTGAACCAAGTTTATTTACTGCAGGAATAAGAGATGATGCACCGCAAACACGGGCGACTTCTTCAATAATAATTACCGTTGCTAGCGCATCTGCGCCATCCCCACCGTACTGTGTTGGAACATGGGCAGCGCTTAATCCCGCCTTTTGTAATGCGTTAGCTGCCTCTTGTGGAAAGCGGTGATCTTCATCAACAGATTGTGCAAATGGGGCAATCTCTTTCTCTGACAGTGCGCGCACGCTAGTGCGCAACTCCTTATATTCACTTGGTAAGTCAAATAGATTATCCATTAGAGTTCTTTTCTATCCCGTTTAGCTAGCTCTTGCAGGTATTGATTGTATTCGGCTAAATCATCGGGCTGCCCCATAGCAGCGGCCCGAGCAACATTGCGATCTATGCGCTTTACTTCGCGAGAATCATCTTTCACCCAACTAATGAAAGTTACAATCAGTGCCAACAAGATTGGAATTTCTCCCATAGCCCAGCCGATTGATCCACCCAGCTGCTGATCTGCCAATAAATCAGTAAGCCATGGCGTTTTAAGTGATGCGAAGTAGCCCTTATCAATCAGGGTCGTTGATGACATCAAAGCTACTGAAAAAAATGCGTGAATACTCATGGCTGCAAATACAACAACGATACGAACCAAGTGCGGAATCCTGCGCGGATTTGGATCAATACCAATGATGACATGGAAGAAAAGGATCCCAACAAGAATAAAATGGAGATTCATAAAGAGGTGTCCTGCGTGGCTCTGCATCATCGATCCGAAGAGACCTGTGAAGTAGAGAGCGAATAAAGATCCATCAAAGAAAGCGAGCGCGACGATTGGATTAGTGTAAAAAATAGCTAACTTAGAGTGCAGCGCCGTTAAAAGTGTTCCACGCACACCTCTTTCATCTTTATTACGGCCTTGAGGCAATGTGCGTAGAGCAAGGGTGATGGGTGCACCAAGTACGATTCCAATCGGTGCGATCATTCCTAAAATCATGTGCGCAATCATGTGATATGAGAAGGAAAAGTGTGCATACAAACCAAGTCCACCACTTGTTGCAAAATCTATCGCCGATACTCCAAGTGCGAAGGAGATGGTTCGTCCTACTGGCCACTTGTCACCACGGCGAGTTAAGACCAAGACCCCCTTTACATACAAGGCAACTGCAGTAATTAATAGACCGATCATTAGGGAATCGGGCTCGTAGCTAAAGAAAATGCGGCTCCACGTTGGCGCCGGTGGTGTTGAGATTCCTGAAATTGCAATTGCAGGATCAAACTTTGGACTAGTAGTGCGCTCTGGTGGATGGTTTGATGAGAGCCATGCACCCATTGCTACAGTGACAATCATTATCAGCGCTTCGGTAAATATTAAACGGCCAAATCCCACCCAATCGATGCGATCGCGTTTAGCTAAATTTCTACGGTGCAGATAACCCATTGCAATAAGAACTAACGTCATTACAATCTTTGCAATTACCACATATGCATAAGTGGTGTTCCACGCACCTTGAAAATCTAAGCGGGCCCACGCATTAATGCTGCCACTTGCTACAACTGCGATGACCGACCACAAAGCAAGTTCACTAAAGCGTGGCACGGCGATCGGGCGATCCTCTGGATCCAATAGTGCGATCGCAATAACCCCACCAACCCAAATTGAGAGCGCAACTACATGGATGACTAGCGAACCTATCGCTAGGCCATGTGAACCACTTGATGCAGCGTGGCTTTGAAAGATCGGTGCAACTAATCCCGCTAAGGAAAGAATAAGGAGTAATACTGTAGAGAGAATCCTCTTCACATGAAAAGAAGAAGCTGCAACGATAAGAGCGACAATAGATTCAAAGAGTAGGTATTGACCGAGAGTCACCTGTGTAATAAAAGATTTTAGTACCGTTGCATCCAGGGCTATGGATAGAGGCTGATCTAAAATCGTTGCAAGGGTAAAAACTATCGTTGCAAAAGCTCCAACTGCCCACGTAACAGCACAGCCCCACAATAGGCGCCGTAATTTCTCGGCTTGTGTTGAAAGTCGGCCTTCGATATCTAGTAGTAGAAAGGCCATCGCCAGGAGAGTTCCAATAGTTGCAAAACTTCCAACAAGTGATAAATATTTAAAGATTACGCTAAAAGCGATCATCGGTCCCTAAAGAGTTTTCTTGCATAAAGGGAGAGGCCAACTAATATGAAAAACGCAATTACTAATAGTGCAATGATGAAAACATTTGTTCCCCAGGTGCTGCTAGCTGGGATCTGGGATTGAGTTGGCACTGGTGTTGGTTCACTTGGAGTAATAACACTTGGTGCCGAAAAATTAAATGTAAAGGAGCCTTGCAGCGGTACTTCACCTTCAGAGTAGAGAACATAGGAAACCTTATAGATCCCGGATTCAACCAGTGGCTTTAAACCAATTGATGCAGCAACGCCGTTGACTGTAATTGTTCCGTCGTCAACACGGATGCCCGATGGATCAGTAACCATTAACTCATTTGCATCTGCAATTAAGTCGACTTGAGTAGTGAGAGTTACCGAACTTGGCGGAGTTGTTAGTGTCGATCCACTGATGGGTGAGGTAGTGATGAGCGAGTTCGCAGAGGCGCTACTGACTCCCACGCAGGCAAGAGTGATGAGTAACACCGCAATGCCCTTAATTCTCACCATAACTCCCTCATTCTTTGCTTCGATTCGACCCTATCGTGCCACTTCTTTAGACTTGGCATCTACCCCATCGAGGGGTTTTTCTCTGAGATAGGAGCGGCAATGCCTACATATCAATATGCATGTACTGCCTGCTCTCATGAGTTTGAGGTGGTTCAATCCTTTTCAGATGACTCTCTGACGAAATGCCCTGAATGCACTGGCGAGATTCGCAAAATTTACTCTGCCGTTGGGGTTGTCTTTAAGGGTTCAGGATTTTATAAAACCGACTCCGTGAAAAAGAAAACTGTGAGCGAAACTACAACCGCTACACCTCTAGCTCCGGTCGCACCGGCGCCGAAGGCAGATTAATCTTCGTGATGTGGTGGTTTATCTGACTTAATTTCAGCTTCACGTTGTGCCGCTTCAGCGGCGGCTTCAGGATCGATCTCATCTGAAGTTACAGTAGGAAAGAGATCACTCATGGCTATTAGTCTAGATGTAGAAACAGGTGTTAAGGGTGTTTGAGAAGCTCGGTCATTTTATTGTTAGGCGTCGCAAGAGCGTTTTAGTCCTCTTTTTGCTCGGCACTATTGCAGCCGGTGCGATTGGCTCACAAGCATTTGGGCGATTAGATAGTGGCGGTTACTCCGATCCGAGCAGTGAATCAACAGCTGCCGCCGAGTACATTATTAAGAAATTTAAAGTACAAGAGCCTATTGTTACTTTGGTAGTGGACTCCACAACTGGAGTCGATGATGCACAAGTTAGCGCCAAAGGATTGGCGTTAGAAAAAGAGATTGCCACCGTTAAGGGTGTGACCAAGACTTACTCATACTGGTCTACTGGTGGTGCACCAACGATGCGATCAAAAGATGGTAAAGCCGCTTTTATTCTCGTCTATGCAGATCTAAAGGCAGATGATTGGGATGGATTTAGTTCGATAGGTACCGATATACAGAACCGCTTTGATGGTACATACAAGGGCCTTAACGTTTATGCAGGTGGAGGCGCGGTAATTACTCATGCAATTAATCACCGAATCGAAAAAGACCTACTTCTGGCCGAATCAATTGCAATTCCATTTACTTTCATCTTATTAATATTTGTCTTCGGAGCGATGGTTGCATCTGCTATGCCACTCTTTGTCGGTGTTACAGCAATCCTTGGCTCATTCTTTATAATCTTTCTCTTATCGCATTTCACTAGTGTGAGCGTCTTTGCCCTCAACCTAATCACAGGCTTGGGACTTGGCTTAGGTATTGATTACGCGCTGCTGATGGTCAATCGCTTCCGCGAAGAGCTCCACCATGGAAAAACAGTTGAAGAATCGGTAGTCACAATGGTCGCCACGGCCGGTAAAACGGTTTTTTACTCTGGTCTAACTGTCTTTGTCACCATGGCATCGCTCTTATTCTTTCCGCTTAACTTTTTAAAGTCATTTGGTTATGCAGGCATTGCAGTAATCTCATTGGCCGTTGTTGGCGCAGTTATTGCGCTCCCAGCTCTGCTTGCAATCCTGGGCGAAAAGGTTGACAAGGGAGTCGTACGACGCGGTGCAATTACTCCTAAGGAAGATGGACGTTGGGCCCATACTGCTCGCGCAGTCATGCGCCGCCCGATTCCAGTTGTAATTGCCGCAGTATCTGTACTAGCAATCATGGCAGCACCAATTCTTAACATTAGTTTTGCCCAAGTTGATTCACGTGTTTTACCAGCATCAGACCGCGCCGCTCTCTCCTCTCAAGTAATTGAAACCCGTTTCGATGGCTTGGTTGGTAGTCCAATTGATGTTGTAGTGCCTAATGGAGTGGGGCTCGAGGATGAAATCACAGGATTTCTTAAGAAGGTAAAGGGTGTTGATGGAGTCGTTCGAGTCGGGGCTCTTGAAACTTACGGTCAAGATATTCGAGTGCAAGTGATCTCCTCAATTGGATCTCGCAGTATTGCTTCAGAGAGAGTAATCCATGAGATCCGAGCCCTTGATAGACCTGATGGAACATTAATTGGTGGCGCAGCCGCCGATTTTACGGATTCACAGGATGGAATCGCAAGCAAACTTCCATTTGCCCTTGGTTGGATCGCATTAACAGTCTTAATTTTAATCTTCATCTTCACTGGCTCAATCATTTTGCCAATTAAAGCGATTATTCTCAATGCACTTTCACTCAGTGCCACACTGGGTGCTATTACCTGGATCTTCATCGATGGCCATTTGAAATGGTTAGTTGGCGATTTCACTGTCACCGGTACCCTTGATACGGGCTCGGTAATCTTGGTAGCTGTCGTAGTCTTTGGCTTATCGATGGACTACGAACTATTTCTACTCTCTCGGATCCGCGAAGAGCATCTTTCTGGAAAATCAAATATTGAATCCGTAGCCGTTGGTCTACAACGTTCGGCGCGAATTATTACTGCGGCGGCATTACTTTTAGCCGGAGTCTTTGCAGCTTTCATGACCAGCGGTGTTACATCTATCAAAATGTTGGGCTTTGGTGTTGCATTAGCGGTTTTACTTGATGCAACATTGGTCCGTGCGTTGTTAGTACCAGCGTTGATGCGTTTATTTGGTGAGCGCAACTGGTGGGCACCTAAATCAATGCAGCGCTTTACTTTAAAACACTAAATTTCTGATACCTGGTAGAAGTTGATGTGCTGACTTTGCGTTTAAGCGATTCCACCACCATCAACAACTAAAGCTGAACCAGTCATGAAACTGCTGTCATCGCTAGCAAGAAAAAGTACAGCTTGAGCAATTTCAATCGGCTCACCCATTCGCTTAAGTGGGCGATCCGCTGATTCAGCAAGAAAAGTTTGAACTTCTTGTTGCAACTGATTTGCCTCATTAACTAGCATTTGGGTATTCGTATCACCTGGGTTAACCGAATTTACCCGAATATTATCTGGGCCATGATCTATAGCCAATGCACGAGTCATATTTACAACCGCTCCTTTAGAAGCACAGTAGGAAAGTGCTCGCCCGCCACCTTTGAGTCCCCAACCAGAACCAGTGTTAATGATGGAACCCGCGCCAACTTTTCTCATATGTGGAATTACGTACTTACACATCAAGAAGATCGCTCTGACGTTTACATCAAAGACCATATCCCATTCTTGTGCTGAAATATCAAGACAGGTAGTCCGTTTTATGATTCCGGCATTGTTAAACAGAATATCGATGTGCTCAAAATCTTCCACAATACCTAAAACGAGTTTCTTTATATCCTCTTCGTTGGCTAAATCAACTTTGTATGCCTTCGCTTGTCCGCCCGAAGCGATAATTTCCTTAACAACTTTTTCTGATCCAGAAAAATCAATGTCGGCGACTGCAACAGTTGCGCCATTCTGGGCTAAGAGTTTTGCAGTAGCGCCACCAATACCGCCTGATCCGCCAGTAACAATTGCGACTCTATTTTCTAGGGATCGCGTCATGACTTCGCCCTCTTTCGCTTGCTAACTTCAGGATATTTGCGCAGATAGGCACGCCAGGTGATCGCCCAGCGTTCTGGATTATCGAAATCTTCATGTGCAGTCTGATGAACTGTCTGATTGTGAGGTGCTGTCCTAATGATCTCTGGATTATCGACAGCTTCTTTGGCTATGTGCCGCAAGACATTGAGATATTCATCGAGCTCCTCACGCGAATAAGCCTCAGTCGGCTCAAGTGTCAAAGGTTGAGGAACTATAAATGGATGGTGGCTTGTCCAGTAATGTAAACCGAAATCCAAAGCACGTAGGCCAATCTCCTCTGTAGTGATTCCTGTTTTTTCGAAAAGTTCATTCCATGAGTATCGAACCTGTTCAACACGTGGTCGATTGGGTGCATAAGGGGCAGTTGCGCCTTTGATTTGAATCATATTCTTCAAGAGGTAGTTGTTATTTAAGACTGCTACTTCTGCGACCTCTCTTAACCCTTTTGCACCTAGGTTCATAATCCAAGAATATGCACGGACGATATTGGGAAGTACGCCGTAGAACGGGGCGACTTTTCCAATTGAGCTAGGCCGATCATCATCCAAAATAAATCTTTCACCTTGTTTAACGATGATTGGACTGGGTAGGAATTTCTCTAACTTTGCAGTAACACAAGATGCACCGGCACCAGGGCCACCACAAGCATGTGGTGTACTAAAAGTCTTATGCAGGTTGAAGTGACATAAATCGAAGCCAGCTTCTTTGGCACGGGTGATTCCAAGAATTCCATTTGCATTGGCTTGATCATACGAAGCAAGCGCCCCAACTGAGTGAAATAACTCTACGATCTCCTTAATGTGGGGATTAAAAATTCCAGTATCTTCTGGATTGGTGATCATTAATGCTGCCGTGCGGTGCGAAATAACTTTCTTATACTCTTCGATGTTTGGGTAACCATTTTCATCTGGATGCAAGGTGATGATCTTGTACCCAGCGGCTTTGGCTGTTGCTGCATTTGATGGATGAGAAAAGATTGTCGTAACAATCTCATCGCGAATATCGCCTTCCCCAATACTCTGGAAGTAAGCCCTAATCATTGCAACATTTGCCCAAATGGCAGCAGAGCCGCTACTTGTTTGCAACGAAACTGCATCCAGACCGGAAACTTCGGCAAGGATCTCTTGGGTACGCCAAATTATTTCTAGGGCACCTTGCGACTTATCTGGATCTTGAAGTGGATGCAGGTCAAATAGCTCAGCTCGTCGGATAATAAGGTCATTAACCTTCGGCGAATACTTCATCGTGCAAGTACCTTGACCAATGTCTACATTAAGATCGGCGCCTAAATTCTCCTGACTCAGGCGCAAGTAATGTTTAAGAACCTTCATCTGGCCCATTTGCGGCAGGGCTGGTGCAACTTTACGAGCAATAACCGGGTGTAGCTCGGTTGAGATCGACTTGCCTATTTCAACTTCGATTTCTGAGACCAAAACCCCACGCTCGCCTGGGACTGATAATTCAAAAATTACCGGCTCATCCCACCGTGCTTGATGGAAGCGGCGAAGAAGTGGTTTGGGGGCAATAGGTAGAGCCATTACTTAGCCCTCACTATCTCTGACATAAGATCAAATAACTGATCAATATCTCTTTGTGTATTCATCTCAGTGACACACACTAGAAGTTCATACTCTGAAATTGGAACGCCAATCTCAGCATTACGCTTTCGTGCCAATGCAATAAGTTCCTTAGCATTTTTACCAGACTCGGTAGAATCAACAACAAACTCTCTAAACTGCAAGGCCGAGTCTGAAATTTTTAAACCAGAGATAGTTCCTAATTTTTTGGCGGCATAACGTGTTCGTGCAATTATGGTCTGGCCGACTTCCACCATTCCATCAGCTCCCATGAGTGCTAAATAGACACCGGCTGCTATACCCCAAAGTGCTGCGGCTGTGCCTACCCACTCTTTTCCCTCTTCCCGAAGGGCAAAAGAGGTCCGCTCATATGCGACATCCCCGAATCCGTATTCACCTTCGACGCTTGTTGACTCCATTCCAAATAAGCGCGAGGGAAGCTCCATTACAAATTTCGTGTCATCATGAACTGCAATAAAACCGCCATGCCCTCCGCCAAACCAACAATGAATACCCAAAGATTGTATATCTCCGTGAATAATGTCTGCCCCTTGATCGGCAGGTGATTCAAGAATCCCTAACACAATCGGATCGGTTCCGACAATTAAAAGTGAGTCATTTCTCTTGGCTATCTCTGAAATCGCTTGGATCTTTGTGCATAAGGTTCCTAAATAATTTGGGGTCTCTACCCAAATTGCGGCGCAACTTGAGTCAAGATGCTTTTCAATGCCAGCTAAATCTGGTTGTCCATCAATTTCGTTAATAAATACAAATTCAAGCTTCATCTGATTATAGTTTAAAACCTTCGATAACTTATCAGGATTTATCCGAGATGCCACAAGAATTTTGTTTCGTCCAGTAATTCTCTCCGCCATCGCCATAGATGTAGCCGCTGCCTGCATTCCATCATAGGTTGGCACGTTAACGACATCCATATTAACCAATTCAGCCATCATGGATTCATATTCAAATAGAGCTTGAAAGCGCCCATGATCCTCATAGGGATCACCAGCATATGCAGTTAAAAATTCACTTCGATTAATTACTTCATCAACCACTGCAGGCACGAAGTGGTTATATGTGCCTGCTCCCAAAAAACTTAACATTTCACCTTGTGGTGTGTTTTTATTGAGAATACCAACAACATGACGCACTAAGTCTTGTTCATTTAAAAATGGATCTGGAAGATTCAACTCACCTTGAACGCGCAGATTTTTCGGTATGTCAGAATAAAAAGCTTCAATACTGTCAACACCGATATAATCAAGCATTGCTTTTTTTACATCTGGATTTGAGTTAGGAATATAAGGGTGCGCACTCTTAGATCTGTCAGCCATTTATTACTAGCTACCTCTCATAATTTGAACATCACAAGAACATGATTGTAGGTAAAAACCAGAGAATGTAAATGGAAACCAGAGAATGTGGTGTCCTCGGCCGGAGTCGGACCGGCGACCTACCGCTTAGGAGGCGATTGCTCTATCCACTGAGCTACGAGGACCTGCTGGATAACGAAGGCAATCTTGTCATGAATTATTAGGCGCGTTAGACTTAAAGAAATGGCACTTACCTTTGATGTCGTAATAATTGGCTCCGGCTTTGGTGGATCGGTTTCAGCACTGCGTCTGCGTGAAAAGGGTTATAGCGTCGCAGTTCTAGAGGCGGGGCGTCGCTTTAAGGATAAGGATTTTCCTAAGACATCCTGGCGTTTACGCAAGTTTCTCTACGCGCCAGCCATTGGCTGTTATGGGATTCAACGTATTCATGTACTGCCAGATGTATTGGTTTTGGCAGGTGCCGGCGTTGGTGGAGGCTCACTTGTCTATGCAAATACTCTGTATCAACCTGGCGATGCATATTTTAATGATGCACAGTGGGCATCGATTACCGATTGGAAAGCAGAGTTAGAGCCGTGCTTTGATCAAGCACGGCGGATGTTGGGTGTAGCTGAAAATCCATATTTTTCTCCCAGTGATCAAGCGATGAAAGATGTTGCAACAGAGATGGGTGTTGGGCACACATTTGCGATGGCGCCTCTTGGTATCTACTTTGGTGAGGGCAAAGGTATTGCTGCTAAAGATCCATATTTCGGCGGAGTTGGGCCAGATCGAAATGGCTGTCAACAGTGTGGTGCATGTATGACTGGCTGCCAATTTAATGCAAAAAATACTCTGCCTAAGAATTATTTGGGCTTAGCTGAATCTGCCGGTGCACAGGTCTTTCCGATGACTACCGTTAAATCCTTTTCGCAAAACGTTGACGGTACGTGGGAGATCCAAGCCGTTAAGAGCAATGATCCCTTCGCAACAGTTATTAAGTTCAAGGCTAATCAAGTTATTGTTGCCGCCGGAACATATAACACTCAAAAGCTTCTGCATACAATGAAACGTAAAATGCTTCCGCAATTATCTAACCACTTGGGTCAACTCTCTCGCACAAATAGCGAGGCCTTAACGGGTGCAATGATGCCGAATATCGATATTGATTTCAGTACGGGAAGTGCGATTACATCCTCATTCTTTCCCGATGAGCACACGCATATTGAGCCAGTCAGATACGGCAAGGGAAGTAACTTTATGGGCTTAATGCAGACCATCATGACCGATGGTTATAAATCAACGGGACGAAGAAAGCACTGGCTCAAACAGTTCATCGCCAATCCTTCACTACTTGGAAAGATTCTCAATGTTCGTCGCTGGAGCCAACGCACAGTAATTGCACTCACGATGCAAAATGTTGATTCATCCGTAACTGTGAGCGGAAAACGGGGCTTATTTGGTTGGCATTTAACATCTACAAATGATCCGCTAAAGCCAAATGCCACGTATATTCCAGCGGC
>WLHF01000039.1 GCA_009702835.1 Actinomycetota bacterium | reverse complement strand
TCCTGGGTTCGAATGGGTTGGGGAAAATCAACTAAGCGAAGATCGCTACCGAACTACTTTGCAGAAGCCGAGGCCTCAATAATTCTCGATCAGATGGGCTAACCTCACATCCGGAGATTCGCATAGATATCGGATACAAAGAAAAATGCACTGACACTGAATTAATCAGCAATCTGGCGCTTGACTACTGAACATTCCAATGAGCACGTATGATTCACGCGGAGGATTCGCATAGTGGCCGAGTGCGCGCGTCTCGAACACGCGTAGACGAAAGTCTCGAGGGTTCAAATCCCTCATCCTCCGCCAGAACGTGGGTAATCCCCCAGAAGTTCAAAAGAATAAAAGTATACCCAGATAAGTATTTCAGAAGCTCTTAATTTCCAGATGCATTAAGCGCTGAGATAAATATATCGTCACCGCCGGCAGTGGTTAAAGTATTTGGGGGGCCATTAAGTTGAAAGTTAGCAATTGACTTAAATGAGCCAGTTGAATACATATAAGGGCCGCGATTAATTATAGAGTAGCCGAGATCTTCATCAGGGCCACCAAAATGCTTTGCCCAGAGATGTTGACCATTTATATCAAATTTTGTGACAAAGATGTCTGCGCTACCGTTGGAGGTTAAGTTAGTAATATTTTGACTTGGGTTAAAATCTACCTTGTCCTCAAAGGAACCAGTCGCGTAGATGGCGGGATAGAGGCAATCTTCTCCAAAGCTAATTGCTTGACCTTGATCGTTACCAAAACCTCCAAAACTTTTTGCCCATGTAAGTGACCCAGTTGCGGTGAGTTTGGCGATGAAAACATCTCTACCACCGATAGAAACTAATTTTACAACTGTTGTTGGATGAGGATCAAAATCCTCTCTCCCTTCAAAAGAGCCCACAAGATAAATTCCTTGTGGACTAGAGGTATCACACTTATTGAAAATAAATCTTGGCCCGCCGCTAGATCCAAGAGGCGTTGTCATTCCCCCTAGTTTTTTACCCCATAGATAGAGCCCTGCTGCAGATAATTTTAAGATGAAAGTGTCACCGTTGGAATCAGCAGTGAGATTTGCAACTGCCGAGGCTGGGTTAAAGTCAACTGTTGATTCAAAGGTACCCGTTACGTGAATAAAGTCATCTGCTAATCCATGGTTAGCTACTGAGTAAGCGGTATCAGAGCCAGTTGAGCCTATGCGTTTTGCCCAAACAAAATTACCTGCGACTGTTAGATTTAAAATAAATATATCACTACGACCCGCCGAGGTTAGATAGTAGGTGCTGGCGTTGGGATTGAAATCAACCTTACCCTCAAAAGAACCAGTTATGTAAATATTCGTGACGCCATTAGTGCTGCTGGTTAGAGTAATTGATGAAGCTTGAGAGTTAGCAGTACCCCATATTCTTTTAACCCATTGAAAGTTACCATTTAAATCTAGATTTAAAATAAATATATCTGAACCACCTGCTGAAGTTAAATTAGCAACTCCTGCTCCTGGATCAAAATCTACTGTGCCTTCAAAAGAACCAGTAATGTAAAGGTCATCGCCACCAGGTGGCATGTCGAATCCTGTGATTGAGAGCCCTTGGTCATCTAGCGCTCCTCCTATACCTTTCACCCAAATAAAATCTCCATAAGTGGGGTCTACTTTTGAAATATAAATATCCCTTCCACCATTAGATGTAAGACTTAAAATACCAGTGCTATCAAAGTTGGCGGTGCCCGAGAAAGTTCCAGTGGAGTATAGAAATCCCCGAACCTCTACAAGAGCGTTTCCTTGATCATTACCGGCGCCACCATAAGAAGAAGAACCACTCATTGTTTGGGGGGCCGGCAGTACCCAAGCGTTGACAGGAGATAGATTCGCAGTGAGTAGTAGGAATGACATTAGTGTTACAAAGACCAGATTTAGTTTCTTATCTTTGTTAGCTGACCTAATCTTCTTTGTTTTTATCATTTCCAATCCCATCCTCTCACAACTTAAATATTGCCGTCGGAGAATTCCTCACCTAGGGTAATTTCGACTTTGCCTCACTTATTTTTTTCTTTATCTTCTCTTTTTCTTTAGGATCTTTTGTTGAGTTGTATTTAGCTTGTAGCGCTTCGATTTCTTTTTTGAGCTTAGAGATTTCAGATGGATTTAATGGGACAGATATATTTGGATTTCCACAGCTTCCATCAGGACAGGTAAATGTTGGTGAGGGTGTAGGAGTTGGATCTGTTAACTTGGCCCAAACTAATTTATTTCCAGACTTAATGCAGGAGAGGGTGGTCTTTCCCACAATTGATTTACTTCCCACCATTGTGCATGTGGCACCCACCTTATCTACAGCATGAGAGGTTTGAATCTGGAATGAAAGTAGCAAGGGTGTGATCACGATAATGGCGATTACGCGAAACTTCATTTTTTCACGGTACACCCACTGAGCACTTTTTAATAGAGATAGATATAAGAATTAACTCTTTCTTCCTTCAAAAATTTCTCTGAATTCATTCATTCTGACTCGTTTACCTAAAAACGGGGAATTACCCAGGCTGAAGAGGATAAATCCCTCATCCTCCGCTCTTAGAGCTTCGGCTGAATCACTTATTGCCGTATCACTTATTTGCGAGGAACCCCTGCCTTATCAATAGAACACAAGCTGGGACATCCTCCGCTAGGTAAATCTCGACACCTATGTATTTTGATTGCAAGAATTCATGAATGCCATCAAAGCCACTACCACTATGTGGTGCTCTATAGGTACACAATAAGACCATGAGTTATTTTGAAGAATGTCTGAGGCTTGGTGAGTGGCTTAGTGAAGCTGACCGACGAGCCCTTTATAGATATTTGCTTAAGAGCAACAACGATACTTATGGGGTGCAAATAGATCTGTTGCTTAGAAACTCCTCGTTAAAAAGAAATATTGCGAATGGAGAGATTTTTTACACTCTTTTGAATAGCACGGTCGCATACAAGGCAAGAAAAATTGGATCTGAAGAATTCACCTCTGATATGCGCACTATAAAGTTAACGGGTATTCAAATAATCGATTTACAAAAATTAAAGAAATTCTTTGCCCAAAGTGATGTTGATGTGATGCAAAATTTTCCTTTGCCTGGTGCTAATCCACAAACTGAGGGGGGCTTTGGAATTGATACCTTTCCCTACTATTCCCTCGCTTACTACTCAAATGGCAAGAGTCGATTAATTGGTTTCATAAATAAAATTAAAACAAGTGACCGGGAAATTCTTACAAAACTTCGAAATTTATAAGAAACTTAGATCTCAACACCAATATATTTGGTTTGCAAGAATTCATGAATTCCATCGAAGCCACCTTCACGGCCCAAGCCTGATTGCTTGACACCACCAAATGGTGCGGCGGGATCTGAAATTACGCCCTTATTAATAGCGACCATTCCCGACTCCATCGCCTCTGCTGTGCGCAATGCACGGGTTAAGTTTGAAGAGAATACATAACTGATGAGACCAAAGTCTGTGTCGTTTGCCCAAGCAATACCTTCGGCGTCAGTATCAAAGATAATGATTGGGGCAACAGGGCCAAAGATTTCATGGCCCAGTATTGGGTTATCTTTTTCAACGGTTAAAACTGTGGCTGGATAAAAGGCGCCTTCACCGTCAGGCTTGACTCCACCGATTTTTACTTGTGCGCCGGCTGCAATGGACTCATCAACTAAATCTGCGATTTTGTTGCGCTCTTTCATTGACACGCTTGCACCTAGCGTTGTCATCGCATCGGTACCGCGACCTACAACATAAGCCGACATAGCTTTAGTTAATTCAGAGGTGAACTTATCGGCTATTGGGCGTTGTACATAAATTCGGTTAGCAGATGTGCAGGCAGCGCCACCGTTGCGCATCTTGGCAAGGAGTAACTGTGGAATTGTCACTGCAAGATCGGCATCATCGTGAACGATAACTTGGGCATTGCCACCGAGCTCCATTGAGCAACGGATAACCTTATCCGCTGCCTCTTTAAGTAGAACTCGTCCCACTTCAGTTGATCCAGTAAATGAAAGATTCTTAACACGAGGATCGTGCAGCATTTTTGAGATTGCTGGACCTGTTTTTTCTGGGAGTACTAAATTCAGAACTCCCTTTGGCAGACCTGCGCGCTCCATAATGTCGACGATATACATCGCTGTTAATGGTGTCTCTGTTGCAGGTTTTAATATCATTGTGCAGCCTGCAGCAACTGCTGGTCCTATTTTGCGAGTTGCCATTCCTGCTGGAAAGTTCCAGGGAGTAATCAGAATTGATAAACCAATTGGTTGATGTGTTACCAAGATGCGCTTGTCCCCTGATGGAGATTTGCGGAAATCACCTGGAGTGCGCACTGCCTCTTCGGCAAACCAACGGAAAAACTCTGCTGCATACCCTGCTTCTCCGCGAGCATCTGGCATAGCTTTTCCATTTTCGCGCGAGATTAACGTTGCAATCGCTTCGATCTCACTTGTCATAATTTCAAAGGCTTTACGCAATATCTCTGATCTAAATCGCGGCGCAGTCTTTGCCCACTCAACAGCTGCGGCATCGGCTGCAGCGATGGCGGCATCACACTGGGCATCTGATGCCATTGAGACTTGGGCAATTACCGAACCATCGCTTGGATCATAGACGGCGACCTTGCTAGCACCATCAACCCATTGGCCATCGATATATAACTGTGTACGCATAGGGTCAGCATACGCTCTGCCTGCAAGAAGTTGAAGCCAGTGCGCTCTACGATAGAGGCATTGCAATCAAGTTGCGTGAAATGCAATTAATTAAGGAGTACTAGTGCCTAAGTCGTGGACCGATGATGCGCCCACCCCAGCCGTGCTCAAGGATCATGCGCATCTGAAGGATTCTTTTGCTTACACAGTTAAACGTCGGATTTTAGGCAATCCATTAAATAGGCACTCCTTGGGACATCAACGCTTAAAGAAGCGTTTCGCACTTGGGATCTTGGCATCGGACTGTATCTCATCATCGGCATATGGCTCTGAACAGATTCTTATCGCGCTGCTGCCTGCCTTTGGTTTAGCTGCATTTGCAATCTTGATGCCGATGACTGTAGTTGTATTAGTTATCTTAACGATTATTACTCTCTCTTATCGCAACGTAATTAATGTGTATACCAAAACTGGTGGGGCGTATATTGTTTCGCGCGATAATTTTGGGCCAGTCGTTGCACAGATCGCTGCAGTTGCTTTAATGCTCGATTACATCGTTACCGTCGCTATCCAATCTGCAGCCGGTGTTGCAGCGATTATTTCAACTTTCCCGCAAGTTAACTCTTGGAAAATTCCAATGATCTTATTAGTGATCGGGATTTTGACGTATGGAAATCTACGTGGAGTTAAAGAGGCAGGTAAGGTTTTTGCCTTACCGACCTACTTCTTCGTCGCCTGTATGTTTGTGGTTTTCTCTATGGGCCTATACCGTCACTTCAATGGCACTCTTGAAGTTTTAGCGACTAATGCACCAGGTGCGATTGAAGTCGGTGAGAGTCAGGGACTTCTAACTTTTGCTGCGATCTTTATATTACTGCGCGCCTTTGCAAATGGTGGCTCATCCCTAACTGGGCTTGAAGCAATCTCTGATGGAGTTGCCTTATTCCAGCAGCCTGAACATGTAAATGCCCGTCGCACATTATTTGTAATGAGCGGGGTTTTGGGAACTCTCGTCCTTGGGGTTTCATGGTTTGCCCACAAGATTCATGCAATGCCATACGAGTCAGGCACCCCAACAGTGATTTCGCAGATAGCTAAATCAATAGTAGGAAACGGTGCTTTTGGACAAGCGATGTTCGTGATGGTCCAGTTGGCAACGATGTTAATTTTATTTGCCGGCGCAAATACAACATATAGCGCCTTCCCGCTCCTATGTAACTTCGTAGCCACTGACGGATACCTGCCACGACAATTAACAAAGCGTGGGCACCGTCTAGCTTTTTCAAATGGAATTCTTCTTCTATCCGGTGGTGGAGTTTTCCTAGTTCTCTTCACTGGTGGCTCTGTCGAACACTTAGTGGCTTTCTACGCCCTTGGCGTATTTACGGGTTTCTGTCTTGCCGGATTTGGAATGACCCGCCATGCACTGCGTAACCGCACTGGTGCTTGGCGAGCCAAAGTCTTTATCAATGCACTCTCAGGTTCTATCTCATTTGCTGTTGTGATTATCTTTGCAGTTGTTAAATTTACTGAGGGTGCTTGGCTAGTTCTGGTTGCGGCGCCGATTTTAGTTATGACATTCCTGCGATTGCGGCGTCAATATACGCGTGAGCAAGAGACGCTATCGGTGAAGCGCGAACACGAGCGGGCTACATCAATCTCTAGACATGATGTCACTGTGCTTGTCGATAGCGTCGACATCGCTACAGTTGGCGCCATTCGTTATGCCCGTAGCTTGAATCCACGACATCTGACCGCTGTCCATTTTGTTATCGATGATCGTCGCGCTGAAGCTATTCAAGCGGCTTGGGCGATATCGGATGCATTAGATGATGTAACTCTTGAGCTCATAGACTGCCCAGATAGGCGTTTAGCTAACTCGACCCTTGATTATGCAATCCGCATGACCGAAAAGGCAGATGTCGAACTCACCTTACTGCTGCCCCGACGCTCCTATTCAGGCTTCTTGGGCCGTTTACTACATGATCAAACCGCCGAAGAAATCGCAGCACCTATTTCTCAATTGTCCCGAGTTGTAGCAACAATCGTTCCTTTTGATGTTGATCGCATTACCTCAACATCAAAACTTGAGGTTCGTCACTTACATGATGTAAAAGCAGCGGCTCCAGTTGTTACACCAAGGACCTCTGCTCCGATAAACGTCGAACCAGTTAGTCATTACACCGAAAACATCACATCTATCGGTGCAATCCAGTGGCGCAAACGGGCGCGAGTACAGGGTCGCGTAACATCTATAAAAACCGCGCCCCGTGGCGCAGCCCCTACATTGCAGGTTGAGATTTGGGATGAGACTGGTGGTGTCTCACTTCAGTTCTTGGGTCGACGCGAAATTGTTGGCCTTGAAGTCGGCTCACAAATGCGTGCTGAGGGAATGGTTGGTGAAGAAGAGGGATCGATGATAATTCTTAATCCCTCTTACGAACTCCTTGTATAAACTCTTTTAGCATCGCTGAGCATTCATCTACTAGAACACCAGCTTTGACTTCAACTTTGTACAGTGAGCGTGGGTCGCGCAGAAGATCCCAAACCGAGCCAACGGCACCGGCTTTCTCATCCCATGCTCCAAAAATAACCGTTGAAATACGTGACTGTGCAATCGCACCGGCACACATGGCACAGGGCTCAAGTGTGACGATAATTGTGTGATCTTCTAAGCGCCATTGACCAGATTTTTCACATGCCTTGCGAATTGCAACAATTTCGGCGTGAGCAGTTGGTTCACGATGGAGCTCGCGTTCGTTGTGACCTGTAGCAACTATTTCACCCTGCTTATTTATAATCACCGCACCAACTGGAACGTCACCGCTCGCAAGGGCACCGTGCGCAACAGCTAAAGCTGCGCGCATTAACTCTTCATCGTTCACAGTTGTAAGAGCTCTGCAAACTGATCGCCAAAACCAAGTCGATTAGCTATCGCCTCTAACTGTTCATCGGGGAAAAGCTCTCCATCATCGCAGAGCGCCGATATCTCCATTCCATTCATACCGAGATCTGACAAAATCTCAATATGTCCGATCGGATTTGCATCATCCTCATCTTCTGGCATTGGTAAATCTGCAATCTCTAACAGCTCTTCAGCTACTGGATAATCCAATGCACACGTTGCATCGCTTAAAAAAAGAGATATATGAGAACCGAGAACGCGGATCAAAATAAAAAACTCTTCATCGATAGATATCAGTGCAATCGCGCCGCCATTTGTCTGCTGAGATTTGAGGCTCGTAATTATCTGTGAGATATCGGTTGGATCCGGGAGTATCCCTAACGTCCACCGACCATCTTCATGCCACGCGGCAACTGCAATATCCAACTCGTTTGTGACGCCGCTTACTTTTGAAATCGGTTCAGCTACATCATCGAGGGCATCGAACTCTTCAATCTCATCCTCGAGCTCTTCATCGAATTCAGGCATGCGCTCATAGTTCCACTCATTGGAAAGGAATGAAAGCCCTGTAAGGTAAGGGCTGTGAAAGTACACGTCGCGGATCACCCTCTCATTGCACACAAACTCACGGTTTTACGTGACCAAGGCACTGATTCGCCGACTTTTCGCCGACTTGTTGAAGAGTTAGTCACACTTCTTGCCTATGAAGCAACGCGCGATGTTCGTACGCATTCGGTTTCAATAACAACACCGGTTACTAAGACCACAGGATTAAAGATGGCCGAACCGCGACCAGTTGTTGTACCCATCTTGCGTGCAGGCCTTGGGATGCTTGAAGGTATGAGCAAGCTAATACCAACTGCCGAAGTTGGCTTTCTTGGCATGGTGCGCGATGAGAAAACACTTCAAGCAAGTACTTACGCTAATCGATTGCCCGATGATTTATCGGGGCGTCAGGTCTTCGTTCTAGACCCTATGCTTGCAACCGGTGGCACTTTAATCGCCGCTTTTCATTACTTAATAGATTTGGGTGCAAACGATATAACCGCAATCTGTATTCTCTGCGCACCTGAAGGTATCGCTGCTGTTGAGAAAGAGTTTGCGACTAGTTCAGTTCCAATCACTATTGTCACAGGTGCTCTCGATGAAAAACTTGATGAAAATGGTTACATCGTCCCAGGCTTGGGCGATGCCGGCGACAGATTATATGGAGTTGTATAAATGGCATCTACATCACCTGGATATGGAATCACAATTCGAATTGAAGGTCCACCGGCATCACAACCAGTAGCACTTGCTACCACGGTAATCGCCGCGGCGGGTGCCACAATTACAGCGCTCGATGTCGTTGAATCACTTCTAGAAAAAGTCGTCATCGATATTACTTGTGACACAATCGATTCTGCTCATGCCGATCAAATTACTATCGCTCTTTCTAAAAATCCAGAACTAACTGTTCGTAAAGTAAGTGATCGTACATTCTTATTACACCTTGGTGGAAAAATTGAGGTCACCTCAAAAGTTCCGCTAAAAACACGTGATGATCTTTCGCGCGCTTACACTCCTGGCGTTGCACGTATCTGCCAAGCTATCGTTGACGATCCCTCTGATGCTCGGCGCCTTACTATCAAGCGCAATACCGTCGCCGTTGTAACCGACGGGTCGGCAGTTTTAGGTCTCGGAAACATTGGTCCCGCCGCAGCCCTTCCTGTGATGGAGGGCAAGGCCGCACTCTTTAAGCGCTTTGCCGATGTCGATGCCTGGCCTGTGTGCCTTGATACCCAAGATGTCGATGAGATCGTGCGCACTGTTCAGTTAATTGCACCTGTTTATGGCGGCATTAACTTAGAGGATATCTCGGCGCCTCGCTGCTTTGAAGTTGAACGCCGTCTGCGAGAACTATTAGATATCCCAGTCTTTCATGATGATCAACACGGCACTGCGATTGTTGTTCTAGCCGCACTTCGTAATGCTCTGAAGCTCGTAGAGAAAAATCTCAGCGAAATTAAGATTATTCTTATCGGAGTCGGAGCGGCAGGAAATGCAATTGCACGACTATTGGTTCTAAGCGGTGCTAAAAATATTATTGGATTCAACCACAGCGGTGTGATTACTAGGGATATGAAATCTCAAGATCCTATGCAGCAGTGGTTTATTGATACTAGTAATCCAGATAATTTTAAGGGAGATATCGCGGGAGCAATGAAGGGAGCCGATGTATTCATCGGAGTGAGTGCACCAAATGTCATCACCGAGGCCGACGCAGCATCGATGGCCGCTGGTTCAATTATCTTCGCCCTTGCAAATCCAGATCCAGAGATTGATCCAGTAATCGCTCGAAAATATGCAACGGTGGTTGCGACAGGGCGCAGTGATCAACCAAATCAAATCAACAACGTCTTAGCATTTCCTGGAATTTTCCGTGGACTTCTAGATGCCAACGCCAATAAAATCACCGACGAGCTATTAGTCGCCGCAGCTGAAGCAATCGCCGGCTGTGTCTCTCCCGATCAACTTAATGCATCTTTTATCGTGCCAAGCGTCTTTGACCCAAATGTCACTAAGGCAGTTGCGGCGGCGGTAAAGAAGTCAGTGTGATCGAGCTCGCGGCATCATTTGATGCTCAACTATCTACTCTTGCTCCGTACCTTATCTATTTAATTGTTGGAGTCATTGTTTTCTTTGAAACCGGTGTTTTATTTGCATTTTTCCTGCCTGGTGACTCGATCCTCTTTAGTTCCGGTCTAGTCGCAGCCGCCCATGGCAATGTCAACATTCTTATCCTTGTAAGCGTTATCTTCATCGCAGCGTTCTTTGGTGATCAAATCGGTTTTGTTTTAGGGCG
>WLHF01000038.1 GCA_009702835.1 Actinomycetota bacterium | reverse complement strand
TGCCGGTTTTATTCGCAGGTACTCTCACTACGAAAAGACTCTTCTACCCGTAAAAAAATCTCAGATAATACTTTTTGATCCTCCGCAGATAAGTGATCAAGAAAACGAGAGCGCACACTTGCAACGTGGTCAGGGGCTGCAGCGACGATCGCCTTCCAACCCTTAGGTGTCATAACGGCAAAGTATCCACGTTTATCCGTTGGGCAGGCCTCACGCTTTACCCAACCAGCCTTTTCCATAACCTTCATGCGATGTGATAACCGCGAGCGCGATAGAAGAGTAATCGAGGCGAGCTCGCTCATTCGCAACCGGCGATCTGGGGCATCGCTGAGTTGGGCCAAGATTTCATAGTCGGGTATCGAAAGATCATGGCCCTCTAAATCATTATCTAGCGCCTCTAAAAGCCGTCGGCTTGCGATGATGTAGCTGCGCCAGGCCTTCATCTCGGCTGGGTTAAGCCAGCGCGGTGCGGTAGCGTTTTGGTCTGGCATGAGGACAGTCTACGCTAACAGTTGAACTTTCAACTAAATTTTTATAAGGGGTTTTGCGCGTGAGTACTACTACCAGCGGTTTAGATTTTGACCATATCGATTCAACGGTTCGCATTCAAGATGATCTCTATCGCTACTTCAATGGTGCCTGGCTCAAGAGTGCGGTCATACCTGCAGATCGTGCAACAGATGGTGCCTTTGTAACCCTTCGCGACTTATCGGAAAAGCAGGTCCGCGCAATTATCGAGAGTGCAACCGGGTCGGCAGAGGCAACCAAGATTAGTGATCTCTATACCTCGTTTATGGATGCAGATGCGATCGAGGCTAAGGGCTTTACACCAATTCTAAAAGATCTCGCCCTGTGCGATTCGATCCAATCCCTCTCCGATTTCACTTCAACGATGTCCTGGCTTGAGGCACGTGGTCTCGGCGGCATCTTCGGCTCATTCATCTACGCCGATCAAATGGATGTATCTACAAATATCTTGTACCTAGCCCAAGGTGGAATATCACTTCCCGATGAGTCTTACTACCGTGAAGATCAGTATGCCGAAATTCGCAGCGCATTTCTTGCCCATGTCGAAGATATGTTCTCACTCGTCGGTATTGCAGGTGGAGCAGATTTAGCGGCCAAGATTCTTAAACTTGAAACCCAACTTGCAAGCCATCATTTTGATGCTGTGAAAGATCGCGATGCAACGCTGACATATAACAAGATGAGCCGTGATCAGGTCATTGCTCTGATGCCAGCCTTTGACTTTGAGCTCTACCTTTCTTCTGGAGAGATTCCGGCAGTGGTTTTAGATTCAGTCATAGTCCAGCAGCCTCCATTTTTCCAAGGGTTATCTAGCATTCTCTCGGCCTTTGATCGGGATTCATGGGTCGCCTGGCTTAAGTGGAACATCATCAGCGGATCAGCGCCTTATCTCTCTAGCGCTTTAGTCGAGCAAAACTTCGCCTTTTACGGCAAAACGCTCTCGGGAACGCCAGAGCTTCGCCAGCGCTGGAAGCGTGCAGTCTCAGTTGTTGAGGGATCTCTGGGTGAGGCCGTTGGCAAGGTCTATGTCGAGCAGCATTTTCCATCAGAGGCCAAGAGGCGCATGGAAGAGCTCGTTGCCAATTTGATCCAGGCCTATCGAATCAGCATTAATGCAATCGATTGGATGAGCCAAGAGACCAAACTCAAGGCCCTTGAAAAGCTTGGAAAGTTCACTCCAAAGATCGGATATCCCAATAAGTGGCGAGATTACTCGGCGCTAGAGACTAGCCCTAGCGATCTCTTTGCAAATATCGGCCATGTTACAAAATTCCAACGTAACTTCGAATTAGCAAAAATTGGCAAAGCCGTAGATCGCGAGGAATGGCACATGACTCCGCAGACCGTCAACGCCTATTACAACCCGGTCATGAATGAGATCGTCTTTCCTGCAGCTATTTTGCAGCCCCCTTTCTTTGCACTTGGCGCAGATGATGCCGTTAACTACGGTGGAATCGGCGCAGTTATTGGCCACGAAATCGGCCATGGCTTTGATGATCAGGGCTCTAAGTACGACGGCGATGGAGTACTCAATAACTGGTGGAGTGATGGCGATCGTGCAGCTTTTGAACTTCGCTCTAACGCCCTGATTGCCCAGTACAACCAACTGCGCCCCGAAGAGGTTCCTGACATCACCGTTAATGGCGCACTCACTGTGGGAGAAAATATCGGCGACTTAGGCGGCCTTGCAATTGCATATAAGGCCTATCAGATCTCACTGGCCGATAAGCCATCACCTGTGATCGATGGCTTAACTGGGGAGCAACGTCTCTTTCTTGGCTGGGCACAAGTTTGGCGTGGCAAAGTGCGTCCCGAGGAACAACGACGCCGTATCGCAACCGATCCACACTCCCCTAATGAGTTTCGTTGCAATACGATCGTAAGTAACTTCACGCCTTTCTATGATGCCTTCGGTGTGAGTGCAAAAGATGCGCTGTGGCTGGATGAAAAGTCACGGGTTCAAATCTGGTAACTAGTGACTTTCTCCTTTGAAATTAAACATGCAGAGAGTGGCTCACTTGCGCGCGTTGGCACTATTACAACCCCGCATGGACAAATACAAACTCCAACATTTATTCCGGTAGGAACCAAGGCAACGGTTAAGTCGGTATTGCCTGAGGCGATGGCCGATCTTGGTGCTCAAGCGCTATTGGCCAATGCCTATCACCTCTATTTACAGCCTGGGGCAGATATCCTCGATGAGGCTGGCGGGCTTGGCGAATTCATGAACTGGCCGGGGCCAACGATTACCGACTCTGGCGGCTTTCAAGTTTTATCTCTCGGTGTAGGTTTTAAAAAAGTATTGGCTATGGATGCAAAGACTTTCAGGCGAGATGATGTCATCGCCGATAATAAAGAGCGCCTAGCCCATGTCGATGATGAGGGCGTAACTTTCAAATCACATTTAGATGGTTCGATGCACCGATTTACCCCCGAGGTTTCGATGCAGGTTCAACACCAGATTGGCGCCGACATCATCTTTGCATTTGATGAGTGCACCACTTTGCACAACACTCGTCCCTATCAAGAGCTAGCTATGGATCGCACCTATGCCTGGGCGATGCGCTGTTTAGATGAACACAAGCGCCTCACTGATGAGCGAAGCGCTAAGCCCTACCAGGCTCTCTTTGGTGTTATCCAAGGCGCCCAGTATGAAGATCTGCGCAAAAAAGCCGCCGGTGATTTAGGCCAGATGCGCTCATCGGGCATGAGCTTTGATGGCTTTGGAATCGGTGGAGCCCTTGATAAGGGCGCACTCGGCACAATCGTTTCCTGGGTCAATCAGATCTTGCCTGAGAATAAACCTAAGCATTTATTGGGCATCGGTGCACCAGAGGATTTATTTGTCGGAGTCGAAAACGGCATCGATACTTTTGACTGCGTTTTAGCCTCTCGAATCGCACGCACGAGCGCGGTGTATACGATGGAGGGGCGTTTTAACCTATCTAATAGCGGTTTTAAGCGCGATTTCGCAGCCATTGACGATGAATGTGACTGTTATACGTGTACGCACTACACACGGGCGTATATGCACCATGTATTTCGCGGCAAAGAGATTATCTCAGCCACCCTTGCAACGATCCATAACGAGCGATTCATAGTGCGTTTAGTCGATCAGATGCGACAGGCGCTACTGGATGGCAACTTCAAAGATATGAAGGCCGATTTCCTGGGCCGCTACAAACATCGCAGCGGTCAGGCCAGCGACTAGCCGCCCTTACTTCTTAAGGGCTAACCGCGCCTCACGACGGATGCGCTGCTCGGCAGGATCTGGGACTGGAACGGCAGAGATTAAGCGGCGTGTGTAGTCATTTTTTGGATGCAACAGGATGGCATCGCGATCACCCTCTTCAACAAGAAGGCCATTTTGCATCACTGCAATACGGTGCGCCAAAATATCAACTACGGCTAAATCATGGCTGATGAAAAGGCAGGCAAACTTTAACTTCTCTTGTAGCTCTGTCAGCAGATCTAAGAAGCGGGCTTGTACTGAAACATCCAGAGCCGATGTTGGCTCATCGGCTATCAATAAATCAGGTGTTAATGCAAGGGCGCGTGCAATACCTACTCGCTGACGCTGTCCACCAGATAACTCATGCGGATAACGGTTGCGATAACTGCGTGGGAGCTCTACTTGATCGAGTAGATCCTCAATCATGAGTTCTAATTCTGCGCCCTTTGCGATTTTGGCTAAGAAGATTGGCTCACCAATAGATTCGCCGATTGGCAGCCGTGGGTTGAGTGATGAAGCTGGATCTTGAAAGACGATTCCAGTATGGCGACGAATTGAAGAGAGCAGTTTCTGATTTGCGCCAGCTATCTCTTGGCCAATGATTTCAATGCTTCCCGATTTAACAGGCAGTAGTCCAATAGATGCGCGGCCGACAGTTGTCTTCCCAGAGCCTGATTCGCCAACCAGGCCAACGATCTCACCTGGATAGATTTCAAGGTTAAAGTTTTTCACGGCAACAAATGCTGGGATTCGGCCTCGCTTTGGATATTCGATTGTAACGTCCGTTAATTTCAATACTGGTTCAGGTTTAGCGCTCTCTTTATAAGGAAGTGCACGTTTAACAGTTGAACCAAGCTTAGGAACTGCGCCCAATAATTCCTGTGTATATGGGTGCTGTGGATTATTAAAGATCTGATCTGCCGTTCCATGTTCGACAGTTATCCCATCTTTCATAACTAAAATTTCATCGGCCATGTCGGCAACTACACCCATGTCATGGGTAATCAAAAGAATTGCAGAATTGAGCTTGTCTTTTAGCCCACGCATTAAATCAAGAATCTCAGCTTGAACTGTGACATCTAAAGCAGTCGTTGGCTCATCGGCAACTAATAGACCTGGATCACAGGCAAGTGCTTGTGCAATCATCGCGCGTTGGCGCTGCCCACCAGATAATTGGTGAGGGTATTTATTAATAGATTTTTCTGGATCTGGGATATCCACCATTTTGAGGAGCTCAAGTGCGCGTGCATGCGCCTGGGTTGGACCCATATCGAAGTGGTTGCGAAGAGTCTCTATGATTTGAAAACCAATTGTGTAGACGGGATTAAGAGCCGTCATCGGCTCTTGGAAAATATAGGCAACCTCTTTACCGCGGAAATGGCGCAGGGTTAGTGCTTTGGCATTGAGCATCTCTTCATCTTTAACTTTAACGCTGCCAGATACTCGTGCATTTGATGCCAGAAGTGACATCAGCCCAAGGGCGGTCGTTGATTTACCTGAACCAGACTCACCGACAATCGCCGTGACTTTTCCAGCGTTGAGCTCAAGGTTCATATCTATGACGGCCGGGTACCAAACACCATCAACCCAGAAATCGACATTAAATTGGGAGATCTTTAAGACCTGCTCAGACATGAAGAGCCTCACAATCCTGTGACAAGATTGCTCCGTGAACAATGTCGAAATCTTCAGACCACGTGGGAGCATTGTTGCCGCTTATCTTGCCTACGTCGTCATTGCAATTATGGTTACTCAAACCATTCTTACTAGCAGCGTTCACGAGAGCTTCGTCGGCGCGATTTGGGGTAGCTTCACAGCAACTCTGAGCTACTTGATTTTGCACAGACCAAAGATTGAACTCTTTGATGAGGGAGTGCGAATCACTAATCCATTTGAAGAGATCACTGTAGGTTGGCAGCTCGTTGAGAGCATCGATACTAAATACACCATGAGCATCCAAATTGGAGGTAAGAGTATCCACGCCTGGGCCGCTACCGCTCCCGGTCGATACCACGGTCGAACTATTCATCCCAGCGAGATGAGGGGTTTGAACGTTGGGGCCGACGGGATTATTCGTCCGGGTGATAGTCCTCGATCGCATAGTGGAACTGCTTCCTACCTTGCCAACCTGCGACTTAAGAGTTTTCGCGACCGTCCGAGTAACAATGGTTGTGATAGCCGCGTTGTATTTAATAAAACTGGCCTTATTGTCCTGATTACGAGTGCGCTCCTTGGGACTATTCTTAATATCTATCACTTTTGAACTCCAGTCCTAGTGACCGCTTTTGCACTCTGTCGATCTTTCTTGGTTATACGACGGCGCTGGCGTGGATCAAATGCATCTCGCAGACCATCTCCAATGAAGTTAATGCTCAAGGCGATAGTGATAATAAATAGCCCTGGATACCAAAAGAGCCAAGGACGTGTAGTAAATGAATCCTGGTAATTGCTAATTAGCAGTCCTAAGGAGACATCAGGTGCAACAACGCCAAAACCAAGGTAAGACAGGGCAGTCTCAAGGAGAATCGCACCTGACATCAACAAAGTAACTGAAACAATAATTACTCCAACTGCATTGGGCAGAATATGTTTGAAGATTATCCGTCGGTTACTAGCACCCGCAACACGAGCTGCATCAACAAACTCTCGCTCACGAAGAGTTAGAAACTCACCTCGGACTAGTCGCGAAAGTCCGGTCCAGGAAAATAAGCCCAAGTAGATGGCTAAGAACCCAACTCCAAGATTTCCAAAGTGGTATCCAACAACTGACCCGATAATGATGACTGGAATCGTAATAATAAAGTCGGTAAGTCGCATCAAAATCGCATCAATCCAACCTCGACTAAAGCCAGAGATCGCTCCAACAACGGTACCTATTGCGCCGCCGATTGCACCGATTACGAACATAACCATCATGGATCGCTGAGCACCACGCATAACAAGTGCGAAGTAATCGCGACCAATATCGTCTTGACCAAATGGATGTTCACCAAGATGAACTCCAGTCCCACCTAGAAATGTAGGCTTAATCGATAAAGTTGGGCAGCCTACTAAACCCTCTTTACAGCCTATTGAGCGCAAATCTGGCAAATCTTCAGTTGTGTAGTGCCACCAACCAGGAATCTTTAAGGAACCAAACTTTTGATCAAGTGCGGTAAATACAAAAAGCATCATTCCAAGAATTACAAATAGAGAGGTCATAGCACCACGGTGTCGGACAAAACGGCGCAAGACGATTTGTCCCTGGCTCAAGCCCTGAGTCTCTTTATTGAAAATTGCATTCTCACCACCATCTTGCGGTGCGCTCGTACTGTTAACCTTCTTCTTAAACATCGCCTACCCCTTTCCTGTTCGAATTCTGGGGTCTAGGGCTGAGTACAAAAGATCGGCGACTAAATTAGCAAGCAATGAAAGAGTTGCTGTGATAAAAAAGACCGCCATTAAAAGATTAAGGTCAAAACTTGTAACAGCTCTATTAAATAGAGTTCCCATTCCAATCCAACCAAAAACGCGTTCTGTAATAATTGCACCGCCAATAATACCCGCAAAATCTACGACCATAATGGTTGTTAATGGAATCATCGTGTTTCTGAATGCATGACGCATAATCACTGTCCGCTCATTTAAACCCTTTGCACGGGCAGTTCGAATGTAATCCTGGTTCAAAACATCTAACAAAGTTCCACGGGAGTAACGAATATATCCAGCGAAGGAAATCAGTGTAAGAGCAATAGTAGGTAAGAACATATGAACTAAAATATCTAAGGTTGAGAACCAGAAATTGCCAGGTTCAAGGAGTGGATTAGCTTGCCCCGTTGTCGGTACTGGACGAAAGTTAACGGCATCAGTGGACATATATGGATTCCATGTATGCATAAAACGATCAATTAACGTAATAAAACCAATAAAAAATCCTGTGAGCATTGCAGTTCTAATAGTTGGTGTGCGGTCGATTTTAGCAAAATAAGTTCCTACAGCTGCAGCGATTGCAAAAGTAACTAGTAACTGTATGGCTATTAGTAGAGGGCTTGCGTAATGATCAAAGAGGTATTGATTCGGGAAATAGAGAATGAGTGAAATAACTGCCATTGTCTGTGCTGATCGAAGTGCATCACGATTGCTTAGTCCAACAGATAATTGCGTGATTCCATAAGCGATTCCAATTGCCAGAATGAAACTAACTGCTGGGCCAAATCCTGGCTTTGCAAACCATGAAGTGATACTTAAATAAGTCAGTAGAGCTGCAGTTAGCAGAGTTACACCGCCAAATATCTGCCAGACTCTTCTGCGATCACCACTTAATATTGCAGCCCACACAATGCCGCTTGCAATGCTCATGCCGATAATCCATGTTATTGGGATCTGAGGATTAGCTAGAAAATTATTGAATTGAATAGCAAGGAACTCTTTAAGAAGCACTGCTACCCAGAAGATTGGGAGTGAAAACATCAAGAAGGCAATAAAGGTCATTGCATAGTCAAAACGACTGTATTGACGTAGCGCGGTCACAATACCGATGGTGATACCTAAGACGATGGCGGTGATAGTTGCAAAAAACACCAAGCGCACAGTAGTTGGAATTGCAGTTGCGATTGTTGAACTCACTAATTGAGAATCACGGGTCATTCCGAAATCGATATGGCCAGTAAAACCGGCCAGGATGCCCTTAAGCCAGAGAAAATAGCGAAGCGGAGGAGGTACATCTAACTGCAGGGTATTAATCAGAACCATCATCTGTCTGTGTGCACTTGGATCCGTCGAGGTTCTTAGACCCTCCAATGGATCACCGGAGAGTGCAGCTAAGTTAAATAAGATAAAACTTGAACCAAAGAGAATTACAGCCAAAATGCCAAAGCGTCTAAGAATGTAGGCCAACATGGCTTAAGTATCCCCTAACGATCGCAAATATTAGAATCATGTGTCTGCCTCAAGCAAAGGCAAGTGGTGCCTGGAGATTATCCAGACACCACTTAACCCTTTACTTTTGAGCTTTCGGTAAAACTAAGTGATGAAACCTAGTTTTTAGTAGTGCCACTCCCAGTAGTTCCAGAGCAAGTTAGGTGTCAAAGGAGCTGGCTTAACACCTGATAGCTCTGAGTTAATTGCTGTAGCTGCAGGGTGGGCGAAGATGGGCAGTGAAATTGCATCTGCCATCAATAGACGCTCAGCTAGAACGTACTTAGCGGTAATTTGAGCATCTGGCATCTTGACCTCAAGTGAGTGCAAGATGCTATCTAGAGCTGGGTTGTCATAACCAAGGAAGTTATTTCCACCATCGCTCTGGAAGTTTGCGTTAGTACCAGTCTGGGTTACAGAGCTTGGGCACCATGCAAAGAACTGTGCATCAAATGAATTGTCATCTAGGAAGCCTGACCATCCTGAAGTACCAGCATCTGTGACATCAAATCCCGCCTTAGCAAGTGCTGCCTTAACTAGTGCTGCCTCTGATGCGCGGCGCTGGTTAGATGGCTGACCCCAAAGGAGCTTGACCTTAACCGAACCGCTTCCATCCTTTGCAGTGGGGAAATACTTCTTCACCAATGCAAGTGCAGATGCAGTGCGCGTCGCTTGTGTTCCAGCGGTGTACTTAGATGAGCCATTTGGGCCGACAATCTTTACGTATGCGGCCTCTCCTGGAAGTGTAAATAGTGAGTTTACAAGAATTGCACTGGAGTTAATTGGCTTGATTAACTTGGTGATGATTTCTTCGCGTGGATATGCAAGCAAGAAAGCGGTGCGAAGATCCTTACCTTTTTGTCCGCTTGAAGCGGCAAATGGACCGTTGTAACTAGTTGTAGTGCCAGATGCTGCACCGACACGTAGATCTACGTGCTCGTAGCATGCATTGGTTCCACCGATAACAGTTACACCCTTGATCGCCTTAAGCTGAGCAACTGCGTCAGCTGTCGGTTGACCCTGATAGATATCGATCTCCTTGTTAGCTAACGCCTGAGCAGCTGCAGTTCCATCTGACATGAACTTATAGACAATCGTCTCAATTCCAGATGTCTTTGGACCTGAGTTGTACTTAGGGTTGAGCTTCATCGTTACATTCTGATCGGCAACTGCTGAGTCAACTAAGTACCCACCATTGCCCACTAGAAGTAGTGGATTAGTGCTGCTATTGACGGTCTTAATGTTGTAGTCCTCAGACCATACTTTGCCGTACTTCTTCAATGACACTGAATCCTTAGCAATGAAGGCTTTAACGAAGAGATCACGAGCAGCCTCATTTTCAGCAACAGTTCCAAGCTTTGTCTTTCCTTGAGACATTAAGACAATTGCGTGGACAGGCGATGGACCTGGGCCATAGAGCTCCCAGTCTGGAATCTTCTTATTGAACTGAAGAGTTACAGACATCTTGTCGGATGAAAGTGTTGGGGTTCCTACGATTGAATTATCGTAAACACCTGTGTATCCAATGCTATTAAATGCTGGAACTATCTTGGAATCGGTTGGATCGCCAAGTCCTGCAGTCTTTGAATAGTCTGAGCTTCCAAGGATATGGCTCAGAAGTAAATCTTCACCCGTGATTGGAGTTCCATCAGACCACAAACGGCCAGCAGCTACTGTGTACTGAACACGAAAGTCAGTGGCTGTGTTCTTGACTACTTTAAAAGCTCCAAAAGTAGTGTTGCGAATAAGTTGCTTTTTATCATTGTAATACGCAAAACCTGAACCAGTTAAGTAAGCGACATCGGTGTTGGTCACCAAGTTTGTATCTGGTGTAGATCCGTTGAGCGAAGTCAACGCATTACTCGCAACGACAATGACAGTTGATCGTGTGTCTGCAACAGCCGGAGCAATTGCGCCACCAACTAGACCAGCCACCGCTACTACTGCAAGTGCAAACTTTGCACCGCGTGTTAGTTTCATTTCATCTCCTCGAGGGTAGTTAAGGC
>WLHF01000037.1 GCA_009702835.1 Actinomycetota bacterium | reverse complement strand
TATTGCGCACATACGCTCTTGTGACTCTGACATCAAAATCTCTTCAGGAGATAGCGAAGGATCGCGCAGCGGAACCTTATCCAGGGCTACTTTCATGCCCCCTGAACCACCTGAGGCTAGCTCGCTGGTTGCACACGATAATCCCGCTCCACCAAGATCTTGAATACCGACAACTAAATCTTCGGCAAAGATTTCAAGTGAACACTCGATGAGAATCTTTTCTACGAATGGATCACCAACTTGAACACTTGGACGCTTAGTGGATCCTCCAGCACCGAATGTTTCAGAGGCTAGTACTGATACTCCGCCAATGCCGTCGCCACCAGTTTTAGCACCGAAGAGGACAACTAAGTTGCCGGCCCCTGCCGCCTTTGCCAACTTAATATCACTATGTTTCATTACGCCAACACAGAGAGCATTTACTAATGGATTGCCTGCATATGTTTGATCAAAGACGACTTCACCACCGATATTTGGTAGACCTAAACAGTTTCCATAACCACCTATTCCGGCAACAATCCCAGGTAATACACGTCGTGTATCTGGTGCATCGGCTGGACCAAAGCGAAGTGGATCCATTACTGCAATTGGCCTGGCACCCATAGTTAAAATATCACGAACGATTCCACCGATACCAGTTGCTGCCCCTTGATATGGTTCAACGAAAGATGGGTGATTATGAGATTCAATCTTGAAAGTGACTGCATATCCCTGCCCGACATCTACAACACCGGCATTCTCACCGATTCCAACTAAGAGAGCATCGGATTTCGGTGCTTTTTCTCCAAATAGTTTCAAATGCACCTTAGAGGATTTATATGAACAATGCTCTGACCACATCACCGAATACATAGCTAGCTCAGATGATGTGGGACGCCGACCCAAGATTTCTTTGATACGTGCATACTCATCGGCTTTTAATCCAAGCTCAGCAAATGGTTGTTTGTTATCGGGGGTTACGTGCGCAATTGCCACAGTATCTAATGACATTACTTGACCATTGCATTTAAAATCGATGTAAAGAACCCGAGGCCTTGAGCCGTTGGACCGGTAAGTGGATCAATAGCGTGCTCCGGGTGGGGCATAAGGCCAACAACATTTCCGCGCTCATTTGTAATCCCAGCGATTAAATTGCGGGAGCCGTTGGGATTCTTACCAACGTACCGAGCAATAACGCGACCCTCATCTTCTAAGAGGGCAAGTGTTTTATCATCACATTGAAAAGAGCCTTCACCATTTTTTAATGGAATAGTAATTTTCTCGCCAGCAGTGAAAGAGTTTGTCCAGGGCGTTCTGTTATTGACTATCTCAATCTCTTGATCACGACATAAAAAGTGCAGATCAGAGTTGCGTGTTAGAGCCCCCGGCAATAGATGTGATTCACAGAGAACTTGGAATCCATTACAGATTCCAAGAACCGGCATACCCTTACCAGCAGCTTCAATAACTAACTTCATTACAGGGGCAAAGCGAGAGATAGCTCCGCACCGCAAATAATCTCCATATGAGAAACCGCCAGGCAAGATAACTGCATCTACGTTTTTAAGATCTGCATCGCCATGCCATAAAGCAACGGCAGTAGCACCACCGACGTTTGCTGCTCTTGTGGCATCGCGATCATCTAATGTTCCAGGAAAAGTTATAACCCCAACGCGCATTAGTTCTCAACTCTTACACTATAAGTTTCAATAACTGGATTAGATAACAGCACCTCTGCCGCTTTTTCTACTTCAGCTAACTGCGCAGCTGTTGGCTCGCCATCAACCACAATTTCAAAACGCTTTCCTTGGCGCACCGACGTCGCGAAGGTAAATCCAAGGCGTGGCAGGGCAGATGCAACGGCATTTCCTTGTGGGTCGAGAATCTCTGGCTTTAACATCACATCAACCACGATTGTTGCCATTCTCGTATTCTCCCTTGTTTAGAAAACGCTGCCAGTTAAATGAAAAAATGCCTCTTTGTATCGACGCGCCGTCTTCTCTACGATCTCTGCCGGTAGTTCAGGGGGAGGGCTATTTCTATCCCATCCACTTGATATGAGGTAATCACGTAAAAACTGCTTATCGTAGGAGGCTTGTGCTCCCCCAGGTGCCCAGGTTGATAGCTCCCAAAACCTCGATGAATCAGGGGTTAGAGCCTCATCACCTAAGACGATCTCTCCAGAGGCGCTGCGGCCAAATTCAAACTTAGTATCGGCGAGAATAATTCCTCGGCTACTAGCGAAATTGGCGGCAGTCTCATACAACGTAATAGTTAACTCCTTTAATGCTTGAGCATCATCGGCGCCGATAATCTTTGCTGCAGTTTCGAAATCTATATTGATATCGTGATCGCCAATCTCTGCCTTAGTCGCGGGTGTGAACATTGTTGTAGGTAGCTTTGAGCCATCGAGTAATCCGGCAGGTAAAGGCTGTCCACAAACTGCACCATTGTTTTGATACTCACTCCAACCGCTACCAGTTAAGTATCCACGGGCTACACATTCGACTGCAAACATTTCTAGTGGCTGAACAATAATCGCTCGATCGGAAACGATATCTGGAACATCTGTAGAGATAATATGGTTTGGAACAATGTCTGCTAGAAGTTCAAACCAGAAAAGTGAGAGTTGTGTAAGAACTGCACCTTTGCCTGGAATCGTTGTTGGCATTACCCAGTCATAGGCAGATACACGATCAGATGCGACCAGTAAAATCTCATTACTATCGTTGCTATATAAGTCACGGACTTTCCCGGTGCGCACATGTCTCCACCCAGGTATCGCAGGCGCTGGCGGTGGGCCAGCTAGGCCAAAGCCGCTCACCGAATAGAGCCGGGCTTGTACTGCACTGCTGCAGGGTGCGCGGATGTAATCGCATCGATGCGATTGACAACTCGAGCAACTTGTTGGCGGGCATCGCCAGTAAATTCAAGTGGTGTACTGATTAATAAATCTAGCGCGGTGCGATCTAAGGGTAGGCGCGCATCGTTAGCTAAATCTGCAAGAAGAGTATTGCCTTTGCCCTCGCGCATAGCCAATGCCGCCTTTACCGCATGCTCTTTAATTACTTCGTGAGCTACTTCTCGACCGACACCGGCCTTTACTGCCGCCATCAAAATCTTGGTAGTTGCTAGAAAGGGTAGGTAACGCTCTAGCTCGGCTGCAATTACTGCAGGAAATGCTCCAAACTCATCGAGAACAGTAAGTATCGTTTCAAGTAGACCATCGATAGCGTAAAAGGCATCTGGCAGTGCGACACGTCTAACAACACTGCATGAAACATCGCCTTCGTTCCACTGATCACCAGCGAGCTCGCTGACCATCGATGCATACCCACGCAAAACTACAGCTAACCCATTGACGCGTTCGCATGAACGGGTATTCATCTTGTGCGGCATGGCGCTACTACCAACTTGGCCAGCTTTAAAGCCTTCAGTTACTAACTCTGCACCGGCCATTAAGCGAATCGATGTTGCTAGTGATGATGGTGCTGCTGCTATCTGTACAAGAGTTGTAACGACATCGTAATCAAATGAGCGCGGATAGATCTGCCCCGTTGAATCCAGAACATTAGCAAAACCTAACTCTTTAGCGATTTCGCCTTCAAGATGTGCATGCGCATCGGATGAGCCAAGTAAGTCGATTGAATCCTGAGCGGTACCAACTGGGCCTTTAATCCCACGCATTGGAAAGCGAGCCTGTAATGCAGTTAAACGTTCATATGCAAAGAGCAGCTCTTCGGCCGTTGATGCAAAGCGTTTACCAAGAGTTGTAATTTGCGCAGGAACATTATGGGATCGTCCTGCGATTGGTTGGTCGGCATACTGGGTTGCTCGTTCGGCAAGACGCGCGAGCAGTGTTACTACCTTGTCATGAATAATTTCTAATCCATTACGAATCTGTAGCGCCTCGATATTTTCAGTTACGTCACGGCTTGTCATACCGGCGTGAATAGCTTCGTGACCAGCCAGGGCATTGAACTCTTCGATACGAGCTTTCACATCATGACGTGTCTGTTTTTCACGGGCATCTATGGATGCAAGATCCACCCGTGTAATTACGCTCTCGTAAGCTGTAATTACGTCAGGAGAAATTTCATGACCGAGTGCCGACTGAGCCCGCATTACCGCGATCCATAATCTGCGCTCTGCAACTATCTTGGCCTCTGGCGCAAAAATTTCGCGCATCGCAACAGATGCATACCTATCGGCTATGAGGCTCACTGATGAATTATCGGCCATTTAATTACCCTTCTCTGCCACTGAGGCGTTAAGCGCAATGTCGCTGCGATAGAAGGAGCCTGGCAGTGAAATCTGGCTGATCGCACGATAGGCGCGATCTCTGGCCTCGGTTAAATCGGCACCGACCCCTGTCACGGCGAGGACTCGACCGCCTGTTGCTACCAGGCCTTGGCCATTTTCAGATGTGCCTGCTTGAAAGATCTGTACATTTTCAATCTTTGGAAACTCTGAAATATATCCACCACTGTGTGGCGCAGTTGGATATCCCTCGGCAGCTAATACAACTGTGACCGCCGATTCATCTCGCCACTCTAAAACCGTATCGGCAAGTCCGACAGTGGCCGCTTTATACAAAAGTGTCGCCAATGGAGTCTTAAGTAAGGGAATCAAGACCTGTGTTTCAGGATCACCGAATCGAACATTGAATTCGATAACACGAGTGCCGTGATCGGTAAGGGCTAAGCCTGCATACAGCAATCCAACAAATGGTGTACCCCTCGCACTCATTTCAGCGATCATCGGTGCGAGAACTTGTGTGTATGTGTCATCAATAATATCTGATGGCGCCCACGGAAGTGGAGAGTAGGCGCCCATACCTCCGGTGTTAGGTCCTTCATCGTTATCACGTGCACGTTTGAAATCCTGCGCAGGTTGCATCGCAAGGATTGAGACTCCATCACTGATGCCAAAGAGAGAGACTTCAGGTCCATTTAAAAACTCTTCAATGACAACTCGCTTGCAAGCAAGTGCATGGGCTAATGCCTCTTGGCGATTATCTGTAACGACAACACCTTTTCCGCCAGCTAAGCCATCATCTTTAACAACATATGGTGCACCAAAAATATCGAACGCTTTTTCAATCTCAGTTTTGGTCGTACACGTAAAACTATGCGCAGTTGGAACACCGGCATCAGACATAACCTCTTTGGCAAAAGTCTTTGATCCCTCTAACTGTGCCGCTGCCTTTGATGGCCCAAATACTGCAATCTTTAATCTGCGCAGATCATCTGCAACTCCATTAACTAGTGGAACTTCAGGGCCAATGACAACTAAATCTGCGCCGATTTCCTGCGCCAGGGCAACGATTTGTGCGTTACTCGTTATATCGATCGCATGGCACTGTGCAAACTCGGCGATTCCTGGATTGCCTGGTGCAACGTGAAGTGATGTACATGCAGGGTCTGCATGTAGACCTAGTCCAAGGGCGTGTTCGCGACCGCCGCTTCCAACTAGGAGGATTTTCATTGTTAGATGAAATCCGTTACGACAATTGTTTCATCGCGGCCCGGACCTACACCGATCGCACTTATTGGTGCTCCTGATATCTTTTCCAAAAAGGCAACATACTCTTGCGCAGCTTTTGGAAGTTCGCTGAGTTTTCGCGCCTTTGTAATATCCTCACTCCAACCCTGCAGATATTCATAAATTGGCTTAGCGTGGTGGAAATCGCTCTGTGAAGCTGGAAGCTCTTCAACACGCTTACCATCAATTTCATAGGCAACACATACTGGAATCTTTTCCCAACCAGTTAAGACATCTAACTTTGTTAAGAAGAAATCTGTTAAACCATTTACACGCACCGCGTAACGTGCGATAGGTGCGTCATACCATCCACAACGGCGTGCGCGGCCTGTAGTCACACCGACTTCTCCGCCGATGCGTTGCAGCGCTTCACCATCTGCATCAAAGAGTTCTGTTGGGAAGGGTCCGCTACCAACGCGCGTTGTATATGCCTTAACGATTCCAATAACTCTAGTGATCTTGGTTGGCCCAATACCACTACCGGTACATGCACCGCCTGCAGTTGGATTACTAGAAGTTACAAATGGATATGTACCGTGATCAACATCGAGCAAAGTGCCTTGTGAACCTTCAAGCAGTACACGCTTTCCTGCCTTTAAAGCTTGATCAAGAAGCAAAACCGTATCGGCAACGTATGGGCGCAGAATTTCGGCATAAGCTAAATACTCATTCAATACCTCATCAACTTCGATGTTTTTGCGGTTGAAAACCTTGATTAATACCTGGTTTTTATCACGTAAGGCGCTTTCAATTTTTTGACGCAGAATTGATGGGTCGAACAAATCCTGAACACGGATTCCTATGCGGTTGATTTTGTCGGCATAGGCAGGTCCGATTCCACGGCCTGTAGTGCCGATTTTAGATTTACCTAAGAAGCGCTCTGAAACTTTGTCGATTGTTCGGTGATATGGAGTAATTAAATGCGCGTTAGTTGAGATTACTAACTTGCTGCAATCTATTCCGCGCTCAGTTAAGCCCTTTATCTCCTCGAGCAATACGCCTGGATCGATTACTACTCCATTTCCAATTACTGGAATGACGTTGGGAGAGAGAATTCCAGATGGCAATAAATGAAGTGCATACTTTTGATCACCGATAACAACTGTATGCCCGGCGTTATTACCACCTTGGTAGCGAACAACATAGTCAACGCGATCACCAAGTAAATCAGTGGCTTTACCCTTGCCTTCGTCGCCCCATTGGGCTCCAAGCAAAACAAGTGCAGGCATAGGTAACGCCTTTCTAGTTAGTTAGAAATTACTTGAGTAATGAAGTGCCGGTCGAACGAAGATCTTCACAGCCACGAACAATTCGTGCAGCCATTCCAGCTTCAGCTGCCTTACCCCATGCGCGTGGATCGAAAAGCTTTTTATTTCCAACTTCACCATCGATGCGTAATACGCCGTCATAGTTTTTGAGCATGTGATCTACAATTGGTCGAGTAAATGCGTACTGGGCATCAGTATCGATGTTCATCTTAATAACACCATAATCAAGGGATTCGCGGATCTCTGAAGGGAGAGAGCCCGAACCACCGTGAAAAACAAGGTCCATAGGCTTACTTCCTACTGGAAGACCAAGTTTCTTAGATACTGCCTCTTGCAAAGTTGCCAGAATCTTTGGCTGCAGAACAACGTTCCCAGGTTTATAGACGCCGTGAACATTTCCAAATGTTGCCGCTACTAAGTAGCGGGCATCGGTACCAAGTGTCTCAACTGTTAATAATGCATCTTCTGGGGTTGAATAAAGCTTGGCATCGTGTTTTGCTTCAATACCATCTTCTTCTCCACCTACAACACCGATTTCAATCTCAAGAATTGTTCGAGCAGCGATCGACATCGCTAACATCTCTTTAGAGACCTTCATATTTTCAACCATTGAAACTGCTGAACCATCCCACATATGCGAGTTAAATAGTGGAGCTTTACCTGATGCAAGGCGTTGGGCACCTATCTCTAAAAGTGGACGCATAAAGCCATCTAACTTTTCTGCTGGGCAGTGATCTGTATGAATACCAATATTTACGTTGTAGTTTTTAGCAACAACATGTGCATACTCAGCTAGTGCAACCGCTCCATCGACCATCTTTTTGACTGTTGAGCCTGATGCGTACTCTGCCCCGCCCCATGAAAATTGAATAATTCCATCTGACTCAGCCTCGGCGAAACCACGAATTGCTGCAGTGATGGTTTGTGATGATGAAACGTTAATCGCTGGATATGCGAAGGCGCCTTTCTTGGCGCGATCCAACATCTCTAGATAAATTTCGGGAGTTGCAATTGGCACTATGGCTCCTAGTCGCTCTGGTGTAAAACTCTAGGAGAGCGCATCTTTGGACCATCTAGAGGCTTACGGCCAATCCTCTCACTTAAGAGCCACTTCCCACAAAAGCGGCGCGAAAAAGCCCCCGAAAGTAGGCTCGGGGGCTTTTTCTTAAGCGGCTAACTCAGGCTCTTGAGGGCGTTAGCTAAGAACTTGGCCAAGGCCGCCACTAACACTGGGCTACTTAGTAGTTTTAAAAACATTAAGATAAATGATGTCAGCATCTGTACTCCTTTCTGTGGCGAATCATTGGCCTTAACCGCTGATTCAAACTCCATCGCATTTATCCTTGTTGATAACAAGGATGAGCAGGTAATCTCAGCCGTTATGAGCAAAGATCACGAAGCACTTGAAAACCTCCTGAGTGAGAAGCGTGAGTTTGCACCCAGCGCCGATTTTGTCGCTAAGGCAAATGCGCAGATAGAGATTTATGATCGGGCCGAAAGAGACCGTCTAGCTTTTTGGGAGCTTCAGGCAAGTGATCTTGAATGGTCAAAAAAATGGGATTTAGTGCTGGATTGGCAACCCCCGTACGCGAAATGGTTTATCGGTGGAAAGTTAAATGCATCGGTCAACGCACTTGATCGCCATGTTGCAGAGGGTCGTGGTAATCGTGTTGCATTTTATTTTGAAGGTGAGCCTGGAGACACACGCACTATTACATACGCGCAGCTATTAATTGAAGTCAAAAAAGCTGCTAATGCTTTAATCGAAATTGGAATTACAGCAGGTGATCGTGTCGCCATTTATATGCCAATGATTCCAGAAGCGGCAATCGCCATGCTGGCATGTGCGCGTATCGGTGCACCGCACTCAGTTGTATTTGGCGGGTTTTCAGCAGATGCACTCTTATCGCGTATCCAAGATGCCGATGCAAAATTAGTTATTACCGCCGATGGTGGATTTAGAAAAGGTGCTCCCTTTGCATTAAAACCAGCTGTAGATGAGGCCCTTCAGGGTGCGCACAATGTCGAGAAAGTATTAGTTGTTGCGCGCACTAAGCAGGAAACTACCTGGAGCGAACGTGACATTTGGTGGCACGACATTGTTGATCGCCAGTCTTCAGAGCATGTCGCAGAGAGCTTTGACTCTGAGCACCCCTTATTTATTCTCTATACCTCAGGGACAACGGCCAAGCCCAAGGGTATTTTTCATACAACAGGTGGCTACTTAACTCAGGTCGCCTATACCCACAAGGTTGTCTTCGACATTAAGGCCGAGAGTGATATTTATTGGTGCACCGCCGATGTCGGTTGGGTTACAGGTCATAGTTATGTTGTCTATGGCCCACTCATTAACGGTGCCACACAGGTGATGTATGAAGGAACCCCTGATACTCCGCATAAGGGGCGCATTTTTGAAATTATTGCAAAGTACGGTGTCACAATTTTATATACCGCGCCAACTCTTATCCGCACATGGATGAAGTGGGGCGATGAGTTTCCACGTGCCCATAATTTAGAATCACTTCGCCTTCTTGGATCTGTCGGTGAACCTATTAATCCTGAAGCATGGATGTGGTACCGCGAAATAATCGGCAGTAACCGCTGTCCAATTGTTGATACATGGTGGCAGACCGAAACCGGTGCGATCATGATTTCGCCACTACCCGGTATCACTGCAACAAAACCAGGATCTGCTATGAGAACTATCCCGGGAATTAGTGCTCAAGTTGTCAACGTAAGCGCAGTTCCAGTTGGAAATGGGCACGGTGGGTTTTTAATCTTAGATAAGCCATGGCCATCTATGTTGCGCGGTATTTGGGGCGAAGATGCCAGATACAAAGAGACGTATTGGTCGCGCTTTGATGGAATCTACTTTGCAGGAGATGGTGCAAAGCTAGATGATGAGGGTGCAATCTGGCTGCTCGGTCGTGTTGATGATGTTATGAATGTTTCTGGTCACCGCATTTCAACGACTGAAGTTGAATCCTCGCTTGTCTCTCATGAGGCAGTTGCAGAAGCTGCCGTTGTTGGTGCCGCTGATGCAATGACCGGACAAGGAATTGTCGCCTTTGTTATTTTACGAACAGGTATTGCCCATGCCGATGGTGATCTCTTATTAACCGAACTCCGAAACCATGTAGCAAAGCAGATAGGTCCTATCGCAAAACCCCGTCAGGTCTTGATAGTTAATGAGCTACCTAAGACTCGCAGCGGCAAAATTATGCGTCGACTCTTGAAGGATGTCGCTGAAAATCGCACAGTAGGTGATGCCACAACTTTGGCAGATCCAAACGTGATGGCGCTAATATCTCAAGGTTTAAAGAGTGCAAAGGATGAGGATTAGAGTTTTACGCCTAAATACTTACTTGTCAGCGTAATAAGCTCGATTTCGTTTTTAAGTACACCAATTTTCTTGTAAGCCACGGTGCCATCAGCGGAGATAAACCACGTTACCGGTACTCCCATCCCAAAGTATTCGCGGGATCTGCCATCACCATCATAAAGATTTGGCCATGTCATGCCATGTGTTGTAACAAATTCCTGACCATCTTTAATCGAAGCCTCTTCAACGTCAATACCGATGAGCTCAACTTTGCCCTGGGCTTTCTTATAAAAAGAGCGAAAATAACCCATCTCGGCTTTACATGAAGTACACCACGAGCCCCACACATTGATAATCATCGGTCCGCGCAAAGCATTGATCGCCACGCCTTTTGAGCCATCAAGACAGTCGAGTTCGATTGGATTAGCAATGCTCATGCTACGCAGTGATGCGCATGAAACAACTTCACCGGCGATTTCTTGAACAGGCGCAGCACAACTAGTGAGTAACACTAGTGAGAGTATAAAAGCGCTTTTTTTCAACGAAAATCCTTATCTGTCTTTACGAGAAGTTTAGCTTTTTCAATATCCATTTCGCCAATG
>WLHF01000036.1 GCA_009702835.1 Actinomycetota bacterium | reverse complement strand
TGGCCGGCGTTATGGATGCTTTCTCAATCGCAGTATCTATTGGATTGCAGTACGGAGTCCCACTAGAGACTTTCGTAGAAAAATTCACGAACCTGCGCTTTGAGCCAGCGGGCATGACAGATGATGCAGATATCCGCATGGCACAGTCCATGATGGATTACATCTTCCGTCGCTTAGCACTTGATTACTTGCCATTTGAATCACGTAGTGCAATGGCGCTCTACACTTCATCAGAGCGTGCCCGTGCATTAGAGACTGGTGAGTACACCGAAGATGGTGTTGAAGATTATGAGAACCTTGAAGTAACTGCGCCGGTTGCACCAGTTGTAGTTGCACCTAAGCCAGTATCAATCACAATTGATAGCAATCAACAGTTCGGTTCATCAACTGAGTTAATGGAGGCGCTCTCTGGTGTTAAAGCCGATGCACCTTTGTGTATGACTTGCGGTGTAAAGATGCGAATGTCTGGTGCTTGCTATGTATGCGAAGGGTGTGGCAACACATCTGGTTGCTCATAAGAACTATTAAACATTACTAAATAACTCCCTCACCTTCGGGTGGGGGAGTTATTGCTTGCTCTTTGCAATTAAAAGAGCGCCTAGATAGACTCGTCAGGTGAGCTCAATTAGCCCAAGTGCTGCCTTCAAAAAGGCCTTAGTTGAAGAGTCCCCACTTCAAATTATTGGGACAATCAACGCCAATCACGCCCTGCTAGCAAAGCGCGCTGGATACCGAGCTATTTACTTATCAGGCGGCGGAGTCGCAGCAGGCTCCATGGGAGTTCCAGATCTAGGCATTACAACTTTAGAGGATGTTCTCACCGATGTACGACGTATTACTAACATCTGCGATACACCGCTTTTGGTAGATGCCGACACTGGCTTTGGAACGTCGGCTTTTAATATTGCGCGCACAGTTAAAGATTTGATTAAGGCAGGCGCTGCGGCGATGCACATTGAAGACCAGGTTGGCGCAAAACGCTGTGGGCACCGCCCCAATAAGGAAGTTGTTAGCACATCAGAGATGGTCGATCGTATTAAGGCTGCAGTTGATGCACGAACAGATGATAATTTCTCAATCATGGCCCGCACCGATGCTATCGCCATCGAAGGTGTTGATGCGGCAATCGAGCGCGTACAGGCATACATCGCAGCAGGTGCTGATTTAATTTTCCCTGAAGCAATTCGCACTTTAGATGACTATGCAAAGTTTTCCAAGGCAGTATCGAAACCGATTTTAGCTAACATCACTGAGTTTGGTTTAACGCCCCTCTTTACTCGTGATGAGCTTGGTGCCAATGGCGTTTCGATGATCTTGTATCCACTCTCTGCATTTCGTGCCATGAATAAGGCAGCTGAAAATGTCTATGAAACAATTCGCAAAGAGGGTACTCAGGCCAAAGTAATTGATACCATGCAGACGCGCGAAGAACTGTATGAGCGAATTAATTACTACGAGTATGAAAAAACCCTCGATAAGTTTCTGGAGAAGAATTAAGTGGTCGAATTTAAACCTAAGAAATCAGTAGCCCTCTCTGGCGTGCCAGCAGGCAATACTGCCCTCTGCAGTGTGGGAAAAAGCGGGAACGATCTTCACTATCGCGGCTATGACATCGCTGATTTAGCTGCCCACTGTGAGTTCGAAGAGGTTGCATATCTATTAATTCATGGAGCATTGCCTACACAAAGCCAGCTCAGTGCCTATAAAACTAAGCTCAAAGGCCTTCGTGGCATACCTGATGCGGTCAAAGCGATTCTCGAGCAGATTCCTGCAAGTGCTCATCCAATGGATGTTATGCGCACAGGTGTTTCAGCCCTTGGCTGTGTAACACCAGAGGCCGGCGCACACTCTGAAGAGGGTGCAAAAGAGATTGCCGACAAGTTAATCGCTTGCTTGAACTCAGTTCTTTTGTACTGGTACCACTTTGCTAACTCAGGTAAGCGCATCAGCGTTGAAACCGATGATGATTCAATCGGTGGACACTTCTTGCATCTTCTACATGGCGCCCCTCAAAGCGAACTCTGGGTCAACTCCATGCACGCATCCCTTATCTTGTATGCCGAGCATGAATTTAACGCCTCAACCTTTACCGCCCGTGTTATTGCAGGTACAGGCTCTGATATGTATTCGGCAATCACGGGTGCAATCGGTGCTCTGCGCGGACCCAAGCATGGCGGGGCCAACGAGGTTGCACTTGAGATTCAAGAGCGTTACTCAACTCCGGATGAGGCTGAGTCCGATATCCGTGCTCGGGTAGCTGTGAAGGAAGTTGTTATTGGTTTTGGCCACCCGGTCTATACCGTCTCTGATCCTCGCAATGCGATTATTAAAGAAATCTCGCTGGAGCTTTCAGAAGCTAATGGCAATACCGCTCTATACAAGATTGCCGAGCGAATTGAATCAGTAATGTGGGATGCAAAGAGTATGTTCCCTAACCTTGACTGGTTCTCGGCCGTTTCCTATAACCAGATGAAGATTCCAACGGCGTTTTTCACACCGATATTTGTCATTGCCCGAACCACTGGTTGGGCAGCACACGTTATCGAACAACGCATTGATAACAAGATTATCCGTCCAAGTGCTAACTACACCGGTCCTGAGGATTTAACCTTCCAAGCTATAGAAAAGCGATAGGTGCATTCTTAATGTCTAGTAACATCACGAAATCCAACCAACCATATGATCAAGAGATTATTGACATAGTTGACTATGTAGAAAACTATGAGATTAAATCTCCAGTGGCATATGAGACTGCCTGGAACTGTTTCATGGATACCTTGGGTTGTGGCTTGGAGGCACTTGAATACGAGGCCTGTACAAAACTTCTCGGGCCAGTTGTTAAAGGTGCCAACTTAGAAAATGGCGTTAAAGTGCCTGGCACCAACTATGTTTTAGATCCAGTACAGGGTGCCTTCAATATTGGCGCAATGATTCGTTGGTTAGATTTTAATGACACGTGGTTGGCCGCTGAATGGGGACACCCATCCGATAACTTAGGTGCAATTCTTGCAACGGCTGACTGGCTATCACGTACAACGGATAAGAGATTTACTATCAAAGATGTTCTAACTGCCATGATTAAGGCCCATGAGATCCAGGGATGTATTGCACTGGAAAACTCATTTAATAAGGTCGGTTTGGACCATGTTATTTTAGTCAAAGTGGCATCTACGGCAGTTGTTGCACAGATGATGGGATTAACGCGCGATCAAATGTTGGCGGCCGTGTCACTTGCCTGGGTAGATGGACAATCACTTCGTACGTATCGCCACTTTCCAAATGCTGGCTCTCGCAAGTCATGGGCGGCAGGTGATGCAACATCGCGCGCAGTGCGCCTTGCGCTAATGGCTAAAACTGGCGAGATGGGTTACCCATCGGCGCTCACCGCCAAGACATGGGGCTTCTACGATGTCTCATTTAAAGGTATTGCCTTTAAGTTCCAACGCCCTTATGGCACATACGTTATGGAAAATATCCTCTTTAAGATCTCATTTCCGGCAGAGTTTCATTCACAGACTGCAGTTGAGGCAGCTATGACTTTGCATGCGGCAATGATTGCGGCTGGAAAAACTCAGGCCGATATTAAGAAAGTTACTATCCGTACTCACGAGGCCTGCATTCGAATTATCGATAAGAAAGGCCCACTCAATAATCCAGCCGATCGCGATCACTGTATTCAGTACATGGTTGCAATGCCACTTATCTTTGGGCGCTTAACTGCCCGTGATTATGAAGATAACATCGCATCAGATTCACGTATCGATGCTCTTCGTGAAAAAATTATCTGCGTTGAGGATGCCAGCTTTACGGCCGATTATCATGATCCTACTAAGCGCTCGATTGCTAATGCACTAACAGTTGAGTTTAACGATGGAAGTATTCTGGGCGAAGAAGTTGTTGAATATCCAATCGGCCACGCTCGGCGCCGTACTGCCGGCATCCCACTCTTAATTGAAAAGTACAAGGTTAATCTTGCCCGAATATTCGATAAGCCAAGGCAAGAGAAAATCCTTAGCCTGTCATTGGATTATGAGGGGCTCATCACAACTCCTGTTAATGAGTTTATGGATTTAATGGCGCTTTAATGAGTCGAATACTCATTGCCCCCGACTCTTTTAAGGGGAGTGCAACGAGTATTGACGTAGCGCGTGCAATTGCACAAGGGTGGCAATCCCTTCGCCCTGAAGATGAGGTTATTCAAATTCCCTTTGCCGATGGCGGCGAAGGAACACTTCTTGCTATTGAATACGCACGGCCACTTTCTCAACGGATTTATTGCCCTACAGTCTCACCAGATGCATTTTGGCTTTTACTAGATGGATCAACTGCCCTCGTTGAGCTGGCTCAAACTTCGGGGTTAACTCTTCTGCCAACTTTGGATCCAATGGGCGCGCACACTTTCGCCTTTGGTCAAGTATTAGCAATGGCGGCGCAAGATCCCCGTGTTGAACGGATTTTTTGCGCACTCGGTGGATCGGCGAGCACTGATGCCGGCGTTGGAGCCCTAATGGCGCTAGGGATAAGGTTTTTGGATGCACAGGGAGTTTCTATTGATTTAGGTGGCGAAAATCTTTTAGCAATTGAAAGTATTTCAACTACAGAGGCGATCACGCCGCCAAAAGATGGAGTTATATTGCTTGTGGATGTGAACTCTCCACTCCTTGGAGCCAATGGCGCAGCTGCGATCTACTCTCCACAAAAGGGTGCAACGAAGGATCAGGTGCTAAGGCTTGAAAACGCACTGCAACACTTTGCATCCCTCGCAGGCACATTAGATACACCTGGCAGCGGGGCAGCAGGGGGAAGTGCCTTTGGACTTTGCGCACTATGGGGTGCCAGGATTGAAAAGGGTGCTGTGAAGATTGCAGAGCTATGTGGAATCGACGCGGCACTAAATAGCGCTGATTTGGTAATAACAGGTGAGGGTCGTTTAGATTTTCAATCTTTTCAAGGCAAAGTTGTTGGTCATATAAGTCAACTGGCCGCTTCAGCCCATGTGCCTATCGCTTACTGCGTTGGCTCTCTTGAAGGAGATTTTCCATCACAATCAGCTGGGGGAGTATCGCTATCTACGATAGCTGGAAGTTCTGAGATAGCGATGAGTAATCCGGAGAGATACCTCTTTGAGGCCGGCGTACAACTCACTAATCTCCTATAGGATTTTGAACATGGTGCAGCCAATTAAGTCCATAGCAATTGATTATAAAATATCAACACCTGAGTGGGCAATTCTTGAGCGAGAAATCATTGACAAACTCAATGCAGCAGCACCAGAGTTTGTGGCCCGATATACCCGGGCTGATGGATCATTAATCTGGCGGGATACATGGGGAAGCATGGATGGCTCCGATGATCCATACGAAGCGTTTATGTATCTTGCGCTTTTATATTCGCTGGGTGGAAGCGAAGAGGTCTATGTACTTGCACGCAAAATGTGGGATGCAATCACGATTCAATGGACTGCATACGGCCAGATTTACCGAGAGTTTGATGGCTATTACGACTGGATGCATCACGGTGAAGGCTATCTCTATCACTACTTTTTTGGCCTAACTAAACCCGATTCATTGATAGATCGCCAGCGAGCTAAGCGTTTCTCAGACATGTATACCGGACTAGATAATGAAGCGAAAAATTGGGATGGCGATAAGAAAATGATTCTCTCGCCGTTGACTGGTAGCCGTGGTCCACGACAGGTAGTTACACATGAGGATTGGCAGACTCACCGCACCGTGCTTGATGATTATTTAGCGCCTTATGAAGATATTGTTAAAACTGATTTTTCAACTATGCGCTGTCATTGGTCAGATCCGCAAGTCTATGACGATCTAATCAAGAAGATGAATGAGCGAATGAATCGTGGAGATGTCCCACTTAACCTCAATGCAACCTCACTAATGACACATGCCTTTATGTATTCAAGTGAGAATCGATTGAAAGATTGGGTTCTTACCTATCTCGGTGCATGGAAAGAACGTACCGCGACAAATAATGGAATCATGCCCGACAATATTGGACTCTCTGGAAAAATTGGTGAGTACAACGATGGTAAGTGGTGGGGCGGCTATTACGGATGGCGGTGGCCGCATGGATTCATGACGATTATGGAGCCTCTGACTAATGCTACGATGAATGCAGTGCTATTAACTGGTGATTACAGCCATTTGGATTTAGCACGATCACAATTTGACCTTATCTGGTCACTTCGAAAAGAAGATGATGGAGTCATCAAAGTTCCCCATCGTCACTTTGATGCGGGTTGGGGCGATTATCGAACTCCATCTCCACGACACATGATCTATTTATGGACTTCATCTATGGCCGATGAGGACCTAGCGCGAATCACTCAGTTACCACGCGATAATGACTGGAATACCATTGCAATTCCAGGGGTATCAGGGAGTGATTCGTTAACAGGTCGAGACACTAAGCATTACATTGCAAATACTCTGCCCTGGTTCCAATTTATCCAGGGCGAGCTACCTGACTATCCAGTTCAAATCTTGCGGGCTAATATCGAGTTAATCAACACACAGCTCCGAAAGATGCGCTCGAAGACTGGCGATCCACGGGGCTGGGATACATATGATCCTACAACTGCCGATGAAGTTGTCGGCCTAGATCTACGAATCGACGGTTATCAAATACATGCATGGCAAGAGTTCAGCCCAATCTATTTCGAAGGCTTGGCACAGTTGACAATGGGCGCACCGATGCATATCTCTCATGGGGGATTACAACATGGGAAAGTGCGATTCTTTGATGGCCAACTGCAACGTCCTGGCTTACCTGCAGATATTGGCGCAATTGTAGATTCCTTAACAGCGACCACTATTGGAATGAAGATTGCAAATACGAGTATAACGACATCGAGGTCGTTGGTAGTGCAAGCTGGTGCATTTGGTGAACATAGATTTATATCAGTCGTAGTTGAACTTGATTCATGCGCTAGTGAGCGACATGAAATCGGATCAAAATGGTTCGAAATCAAATTAGGGGCTCAGGCGGGTGCAACTTTAACTTTCACCGTTGAGCGATATGTGAACATCCCAAGTTATGAAACGCCGTTTTCTGCGCTAGAGGATTGGGACCCATTGATCAAGGGTCGACCAGCAGAGAATTTTGCACGGTGAAAAAATGATTTGGGCTGAGTTTTCAGATTTTCGAATCCCGAGTTCACTAAAAACCTTGCCTATTTATGGTGAATTTCCAGACGAGGATGATCTTTCAAAGATCACTTTTTATGTTCCGCCCTATATGGCCGGGGCACGAGCCCTTGAACCAATTGCGAAAATGTCATCACTCCAAGTTATTCAAAGCCCAAATGCTGGAGTAGATGATGTACTTGAGATTCTTCCCAAAGGGGTCACCTTGTGTAATGCGCGAGGCGTTCACGATGTCTCCACTGCCGAGCTAGCTATTGGATTAACGATTAGTGCCAGACGGGGCTTTGCAACCTTTATGAGCAATCAAGGTAGGGGGGAGTGGATACATGAGAGACACAACGCCTTGGCTGATTCGCGCGTGGGAGTTGTTGGCACAGGATCTATCGGCTCTCTGATTGCCAGTCAGCTAGAGGTATTTGATGTTGAGGTCATTGGCTTTAGTCGAAGTGGACGAGGGACAAGTTGCACCATGGCTGACTTTGATATGTTATTGCCAACGTTAGATGTTGTAATTTTGATTCTTCCTTTAACGAGAGAGTCACATCACTTGATGAATCGATCGAGAATCGGTGCGATGAAACCAGGTGCAACCCTGGTCAATGTGGCTCGAGGTGGAATTGTCGATACGGCCGCCTTGGTTGATGCTTTAAATCGTGGGCATATCAGCGCGGCTCTGGATGTTACGGATCCAGAACCACTACCAAAAGGCCACCCATTATGGAGTGCGCCAAACATAATCATTACGCCACATGTCGGTGGGGACTCAACTGCATTTAATCCGCGCGTGCGCACACTTATTGAGAGTCAATTAGAGCGATTTGCAACTGGAGAGCCGCTTATAAATATTGTGGCTGGCCCACTGCGTTAGAGAACGGCGACAGTGTGCTTGTCGATGAAATCCCAGTCATAGTCGATGCATAGACCTTCACCAGTTGGTGCCAAGACGTAGCCGTCAACGATATTGAGCTGGCTTTTTGTACCAAATTGAAAGTCATCAAATGGGTAGAGAGTTTCAAAGAACTCACAGTTACTGATTGCAAGGGATGGATGAAGTTGGACCTGCTCGAGGCCATGATAAATAGTTGTATGCAGCTCGCATTGGACTCCATGGGCCTCAGCCAAGTGCGCCGTCTTCATTACAGCTGTTATACCCGCTCGCCATGAGACATCTGTGCGCACTATATCGACGATACCTTCTTTAATGCAGTGAGCAACGCTGTAGTGATTTCCTGCTATGACTTCTGTTCCACAGATTGGAATATCTAATTTCTCACGAAGTTTCTTAAGACCGTTGAGATTGACATCAAGTAATGGTTCTTCTAGCCACTTATAACCAAGGCGTTCAAGTTCGCGTCCTGCCTTTAACGCCTCTTCATACGATGCCATAATTACTGGATCTGCCATTAGCGTAAAATCATCACCAACGGCTTTGCGTACAGCGCGATAACAAGCAATATCCAAGTCCAAGCCCCCTGGTGGATGAAGCTTGTAACCTTTATATCCCTTGGCCTTAACCTCTAGTGCTTGTTTTGCATAATCTTCTGGGCCGGGTAGAAACATTGAAGAGACATAGAGTGGAACTTTTTCACGGGCGGCACCGAGTAGTTTGTAAACGGGTTGGTGAGCCATCTTTCCAACGATGTCCCAACATGCATTATCAAAGGGTGCGTATGCATAGATTGGTACGTGATTCCAACGGCGATCAAAGAGTTCAAAATCCTTCATATTCTTCGCCGAACTATGTGCGCTACGGCCAATAAAGAATGGCTTAACTTGCGACATAGTTGCCGCCGCAGCCTTGGCATCTTGTGCGCCAAAGCCAAAGGAAGTTCCCTTGACGCCATCTTCGGTAGTAATTGTGATGACCGTAAAATCAGGGCGAGATCCGCCTGGCAGCTTCACGGCAGCGACTGCATCTTTTGATTCAGGTGCATCTGATCCACGACAAGCGCGAATTTCAATATCTTTAATAATTGATAAGCCCACGTGAATTCCTATCCGCCAAAAAAACCCTATAGGAAAACTTAGTCTTCCCAACTGCCATGGTCAAGGATCTTTGCAGACTATTTTTTATTAATTGCCTGTGCTGTTGGCGCAAAGCGCTTTAGCGATGACTCAATATGGGCATGCATTGCTGTTCGAGCAGCTTTTGAGTTCTGATCAATAATCGCTTTAGCAATCACATCATGCTCTTTAATTGCTAACTGACCAGAGCCAGCTTGGTAATACTCTTCAAAAAGTTCTTGCACAAATTTGGCACGGCTTTCACCATCGATCTGGTGCAATTTGTTAGCCATAAATAAGCGAAATAAATGTAGATGACAATGCGTGCGTTCATAAGAATCAGCAACAGATTGGTTTCCTGAGATACTGGCGATTAGTGCATGAAAGCGCGCATCATGTTCGGTCAGCGCCTGAAATTGATCATCGCCAGAAATCTTTAGCGCAGTCTTCGCGCTCTGCATCTCAGCTTTAAGTGCGGTCTTGCCGGTGTTATCAACTAGCTTTGCGGCCTGTTCGGCAGCCCAAGGTTCAATTAATAATCGGAATTGAAATAAGTCGTTGAATTCTTTTAAGGAAAGCAGAGCCGTTGCTTTGTAACCTTTGAGTGGCTCCTTGGCGATCAGACCCTCTGATTCGAGTCTGGCTAGCGCTTCTCGAACGGGTGTCTGCGATACATCTAGCCGGCTAGCCAGGGCGTCTATATTTACGCGAGCACCAGGGGCGATTTCATGATCGAATATCATCGCTTTAATCATCTCGTAAATTTCATCAGAGAGAACAGAACGTCGAGGTACGCGCTTTACTGGGCGAGCAGTAGCACTTTTCTTACTTGGCATTACTCACCCCACCTAATTCAATTTCTATTTGCGAAGGCGTAATCCTTGCATACCGCCATCAACATTGAGAACGGTGCCAGTAGTAGATGCTTGACGTGGGCTTGCCAGATAGATAATTGCGCTGGCAACTTCATCGGCGCTAACTAGGCGACCCATAGGTTGACGCGCTTCAAGGGCTGCGCGCTCTGCAACCGGATCTGCGGCCTGTGACAGCAATCGAGAGACCCAAGGTGTGTCAGCGGTGGAGGGTGCTACACAATTGACGCGAACCTTATCTGCAATTCCATCTGCAGCCATTGCCAAAGTTAATGAGAGAACCGCACCTTTACTGGCGCTATAGACCGCGCGTTGTGGCAATCCAGCAGTTGCTGCGATCGAACAAGTATTAACAATTGAGGCAACCTTGCTTTTTTTCAGAAATGGCATGGCAGCAGCGCTTACACGCCCCATCCCAAAGACATTAACGCCAAAAACTTTTGTCCACTCTGCTTCAGTGACATCAGTGATAGCACCGATTGCACCAACACCGGCGTTATTTGCCAAAATATCAATCACATCCGTTTGCTTAGCAATTTCTGCGAAAGCCGCTGCTACTTTGGTTGCATCAGATACATCACATTGAATATATGTTGCAAACTTTGCCATGTCGCCTTCGTTTACATCTAGGCCGATGACTTTCGCACCAGATTCCGAGAGTAAACGGGCAACCGATAGCCCTATACCCGAACCTGCTCCAGTGACGACTGCAGTGAGACCTTTAAATTCAGTACTCATGCTTATGCTCCATTCTTCCAGTA
>WLHF01000035.1 GCA_009702835.1 Actinomycetota bacterium | reverse complement strand
TTGGAACCGTTTGAAAATGTAATAACGGTAAAGTCATTTCCCAACCGTCCCGTTAGAGAAACATTTGTGCAAACGCCCTCATCATTGCAATCACTGGCAACAGTTCCAGTAGGACCATCAGAGCGCCATACTCGATCAACACCATTTAGTCGTTCAACATGTGGTGACACGCCATTCATACCCATTTTCACATGAACGCCTGCATCTTCTGTCATCGTCCAATCAGCAGCGTTCGCCCTCATTGGAGATATTGCGAGGAAAATCAGCAGGAACGAGATGGTGAGTGAAAACGCACGTTTCATGAGGCAAGTTTGCTCTACCTCTAATTAATTCGTCAATAGGCTATTGAACGAGTTCGGCACACATAGTGCGAAAAGCCTTGGTATGGGCATCCACATCGGCCATCGTTGTATCTGGACACATCAGCGCCATGTTGTGAAAGGGCGTGATTAAAAATCCATCATTGAGCATGCGCAAGTGAGTGTATTGCTCTAACTCAAAGTCCCCAGCGTTGTTAGCATCGGCCCCAGTAATTGGCGCAGTTTTACCAAACATATATTCACCACGCGCACCTAAGCGATTACATGTCCACGGCAGATCAAACTCTTTTATTGTCGCATCCACACCATTAGACCAATGTGTACCCAGATCAATCATGTGATCAAAGTTCTCTTGCGTTAAAACCTGTGTCAACGTTGCACGCATAGATGCAAGTGAGAGCGCATTACCTGCCAAGGTTCCACCGATTCCACCTGTATCAATAATCTCTAGCTCAACCATGCGCGCAATATCATCAGCAATCTTTTGAGTCATTCCAAATGTTCCAGTTGGGATTCCACCGGCGATAGCTTTGCCGATTGTTAAGAAATCTGGCTTTAATCCAAGATCTGCAGTCATTCCGCCAGGACCCACTGAGATTGTGTGCGTCTCATCAATTATCAAGATAACGCCGTATTTCTTAGCTAACTCTTGCACCGCATCAAGATAACCGGCCTGTGGCAAAACAATTCCAACATTTGTCATTGCAGGCTCCATCAATATCGCTGCAACATCGCCATGGGCTAAGGCTTTTTCCATTCCTGCAATGTCGTTAAATTCAACAACGCGTGTTGTTTGATCAAGGGCGACGGGAGCACCGATATTTCCTTCACGGGCCACGGTATTGCCAGCCCCATCTAACGTTGCAAAGGTTTCATCCACTGAGCCGTGATAGCAGCGATCAATAACAACTATTCTCTTTCGCCCAGTAATCATGCGGCTATAGCGAATAACATGTCGGTTAGCATCGGTTGCAGAGACCGTGAACTGCCATAATGGCAGTCCAAATCTGCGTGCAAGCTCGGCCGAAACAATTGCCGCATCTTGAGTTGGCAGCATCGCAGTGATTCCTTTTCCAACTTGTTCGCGGATCGCCGCCACCGTTGCATCTGGTGAATGCCCAGTCATAGATCCTGTATCACCCAAACAAAAATCAATATAGGTATTACCATCAACATCTATAAAGTGCGCACCTTTAGCGCTTTCTACAAATACTGGATATGCCCCCGGCCACTTAGCCATCCACGACATTGGGACTCCGCCTGGCATATTTTTTGTGCCCTGCTCAAATAACACACCACTCTTTGGATGCAAAGCCAGAAAACGTGCATCTTCTTTATGGCGCAGTTCAGCTAAACGTGTGCGATTTATCATTTTTTAATCCAAATCCAATCGTTCAAAGACAAAGAGAGCCTCAATGTAATCCTCACCAGTAATACCTAAGTTCTGTGCATCAGGGGGTGCGGTCTGAGGCTCGATACATACACCTTCACTATCTTCGGTGTAAACAACCCACCATGGCGCATCACTTTCAATCGATATTCGTGCAACGTCTTCCCAGACAACGGCAGGTGTGCCTTTTATTCCAGTGAATACATCATCCCAAGGTGGGGCGGTCGGTGCACAACGCTGCCCCGTTGGGATTCCCTCGAAGTTTCGAATCAACATCTCGGTTGCGTCGAACTCGACTTCGGCGCTTCCACCGCGATCTAAATCGCGCGCAAACCATGGATGCATTCCCATCCAGACCGGTAAATCGCAGCCATTAGCATCGTATTCAAGGGACCAGCGCACGGCATCATCTAGAACTTCAATCCGTTGTTCAACCGTTGCACCGTTATAGGGAGCCGGCAGATGCAATAACGAGCGCCCTGGACCGATCTCTTGCCAGGATGAGATAAGTCCAAATCCATGTATCGCATGAGGTGGATCAATCGTTGCGGGCAGTTGAAAACTTACACCGGCAGGATTTGTAATTAATCCCTCGTTGATGCGCCCAGCCCACGGAGCCATTGCATACCAACCCGATGTATGAACCTGTCCGCGAAAGGGAAGGGCGAACTCGTTATCTCGCCATTTGAGGGAGACGATGCGGCCTCCGTTGTCATCATCGATTGCAATCTGAAACTCGGCATCATCAATGAACTGCATTATTTTTCCATCGCCCTTGTTAGTTCGTGCTTATATGGAGGCTGCGCGCCTGCACGTGAACATGTAATACCGGCGGCGATTGCCGCTTTATGCAAAACCTCATTAAGTATGTGACCCTGTAAACCTGCAACCGAGTGCGTAATAACGCCCTCAACGATAATTGCGCCAACGGTGTCGCCTGCACCAACAGTATCAACGACTTTTACCTTTGCGTCATTGACCTCTTCCATCCCATGCTCGGTATAGCCGATTAGGCCATGGGCTCCACAGGTAACAACGACACAGCTAACTCCTTGTGCAATCCAGCGATGTGCAACTTCATCTAACGTCTCATCGGGATAGAGCCAGTTAATATCATCATCACTGAGCTTAACAATCGATGAAATACTCGCCCATTTTTCAACGACGCCTGCATATCTTGTTGGATCATTCATCACGGATGGGCGAATATTGGGATCAAAGACGATTGGTGCACATTCGCCAACGCGCACAGCCCAATCAAATAAAACCCCTGCCCCAGGCTCAATTACCGTGGCCAGTGTGCCGATATAGAGCAGTGATGGTTTTAACATTGAAGCATCTGGTAACCATGATGCATTGAAATCAAATGTCGCAGTGTCTTTAATGAGAAAATCATAACTCGCCACACCTTTTGAATCTAAAGTTACCGTCGCAGTACATGTTGGTTTATCGCTACTTAAAGATAAACCTAAACCAACCCCATCTTGCTCTAACTCTTTGCGTGCGATGACACCATGGCTATCACTAGAGATTCCATCAATAAAATCTACGTTATACCCTAAGCGAGCTAAAGCTCTGGCCGTATTTGCAGGACCTCCTCCAACTACATCGCCAGTTGGCAAGATATCGATCAGAACTTCACCAGCGACCCAGATGCTCAAGTGAGTTCACCTTTGCGCGCTAAAAACTCAGCGATAACTTCAACGCCAAGCAAATGATCCTGCACTTGCGGCAGACCACTAATTAATAAAATCCCTACGAATCCAAGACCAGTGACATTGAGTGCTAGCGCACCGCCATGTATCGCGTGTAAATCCTCAGATAATCCTTTTTCTTCATACCAGTTAATGCCTTGCTCCTCGGCTAAAACTCTTTCATACATTGTTGAATTTCCAGTTGCCATTGTTACGCGAGCTTTGCGAACAATCCATGCATCGTTATCAGGGGTTGCTCCAGGTAAAGATGCATGAAAAACGATCCACTCTTTTAGCCGAACCTCTACCGCGATTGGCAAGGCACGCTCAGTGCCGATCTGCTGTGCGATCCCACCGATCTCAATCGCCTCTGCCTGTGTCAGCGATGGCAGAACCAAGGTACGCGCCTCTAGGGCTAATCCCTCACTCGTAAAGCCACCCGTCGTTTCGACCACACGCCAATTGTGCCTTACTGTGCGTTCATGATCACTATCCCTGAAACCGAGCTCGCTGTTCACCCACTATGCCTTGGTAGCAACATCTTTGGCAGTAACGCCGATGAAGCGCAATCTCATGCGGTGATGGATGCCTACGCTGGCTACGGTGGCAACTTCATCGATACGGCAGATGTCTATAACCAGTGGGTGCCGGGTCATATCGGTGGGGAATCCGAAACCATCATCGGTACGTGGATGAAAGCCCGTGGCAATCGCAGTTCAATGGTGATTGCAACAAAGGTTTCCATGTTGAATACGCGTCCAGGACTATCAGCTAAAAATATTTTTGCAGCGTGTGAGGATTCCCTTAACCGACTACAAACCGATCACATAGATCTTTATTACAGCCATCAAGATGATGAGAGCGTCTCCTTAGAAGAGACATTGGGTGCCTATGCCCAACTAATAGCACAGGGCAAGGTGCGCTATATCGCCGCCTCTAACTTCACTCCAGCACGCCTGCGTGAATCAGTTCAATACAGCCAGGACAACAACATCCCTGCTTACATCGCAGTTCAAGATCTCTATAACCTCGTAGATCGCACAGCATATGAAGGCACAATGGCTCAGACGGTTGCAGATTTGGGTATCTCTAACATTCCTTTCTATGGCATCGCCCGTGGATTTTTAACTGGAAAGTATCGCCCCGCAATCACCGAAGTAGATTCAAAGCGCGCAGCCGGCGCCCGTGAATATGCAAACGATAAAAACTACGCCGTTCTAACCGCTATGGATGAGATCTGCGCCGCCCACAACAACGCACCACTTGCCGCTATCGCACTAGCTTGGCTACGCGCACAACCAACTGTCAGTGCCCCGATCGCATCGGCCCGCACTGTCGAGCAGTTAGAAGAGATTATTCAGATTATCGACCTAAGCACATCAGAGGTAGAGCAGCTCAACGCTATTTCAGCTTAAGGAGTTTGCTTATCCACACTAACGTAATACTTGTTGTCTTACTACATTTGTAGTAAGGTACTCTCATGAGCATGCCAGTGCGTATCGAGCCAGATCTCTACAAGCGCGCCAAGAAAGAAGCTGCGATAGAGCACCGCACAATCGCTGGCCAGATTGAGTTCTGGGCACAAGTGGGTCGGGCATGTATCGACAATCCAGATCTGCCAGTTAGCTTCGTCATCGATGCCCTTGCCTCCCTTGACACCCCGGAAAAAGACAGGGTTTCATTTAAGCGTCGCGAGATTTAATTGCCGTATACAGAAAATCAAACGCCGAGGTTCTTGCGCTCGTATAAGCGGCTCTCTAATCGAGAACTAGATTTCTTGCATGCTGCCATGGATCAACTACTCAAGAAGCCAACTATCGGTGTTGAGAAGCATGGCGATCTTTCAAATCTATTTGTGCACAAGTTCAAGGTTGGAAAAGAGGAGTGGTTATTGGGCTACACCTTTAATACCACTAAGAAAATTATTACATGGGAGGCAATTGGGCGCCATGAAAACTTCTATAGGGATATAAAAAAGTAAGGTAATTTAGCCCTTTAATCGAGCGGCCATTGTTATGGCAACCTGCAGCCATCTCGCCACTTGAGCATCGGTGAAGCCGGTTTCACCAGCAGACATCACGTAGAGCCCAGTAAACATATCGCCATTAAATTGATAGAAGCCGAGAAGCTGCTGAGCTCGAGTTCCAGAATCAATCTGTGTACGGACTAATACGCGCGAGCTTTCGCCAACTAATCCACTGGGAACGCTCTTAATTTCACTAAATGAGTAGGAAACTAGCGCACCCGTTGCCCTCTTGAAACCCTTATCAATAACACACTGTGCTAGCGCTTTCACTAACTCTTTTTGTGCCGCCTGCGCGGCAGTAGCCGATGAGTATCGAACAACTTCAGTTGATAGGAAAGTAAAGGGTGATCCAGTTTTTTTCGCTGAAACTTGGCGGCGCTCCACACGCTCTTTTTCAGATGAATAGGTTGCGTTACAAAGATCTAAAGATGGATCAACCAGTGTTGTGCCGCCATCCATCGGTAAAACACTCCACTCTTGGCTAAAGTCACTAGCGGAAAAACCAAACTTAGCTAACACGCTTTGTTTTGCATCACTTAACGATTGATCAGTAACTGCGGGCACGCGATCTAAATCTTTAACATTAGTAAAAGAAGTCGCTATTGATGTCAGGCCAATTAAAACAAAATTTGCTCCACTAATTCGTACAACTTTTTTACCTATTCCGGTATCTACACTGGCACCTGTGCGAAGCTTGGCCACTTTAGAATCTGCGATAGTTGCCAAAGCCTTTGAACCAACCGTGACGAGTGATGCGCCAGTGCCTACTAAAACATCAAGACGGCCAGAGGCGCTAAAGCTTGCCGTACATTTGCCTGTGCACTTAAGCGAACCAGCTCCATAAGCCGCCCCAGCTGGCAACCAAGTCCCGGTACGCGATGATTTATCAGCCGGTACCAAAGTGTTTGTAACCGATAGCTCACCAGTAATGCCATTGCCGATGCAATCAAAAATTTGGGCGGTGGCTTTGATGGCGACACCGCTAGTTAATTTAAGAATGGGTGATGGTTTCGCCTCACTGCTTTGCATAACTAATCCATCTGCATTAATGAGATTTGTTAGGCACAATCCGCTGCCCGTATCTTTTGCACCTTTCCACGTTAGAGAGATTTGATTGCCGCTGATTCCGCTCACGCTAAAATCATTAGCCACTATCGGACGCCCACGATCAATTGTCACTTTCATAGCTGGTGACCAATCGCTCTTGTTTCCAGCCATATCAATAGCGCGCAGCGCAAAAGAGTAAGCGCCCTCGGGTAGATCTCGGACATAGACCGTCTTTGGTGCAGTAAATGGGTTCAAGTATGTAGGGCTCCATTTTGCAACAGAGGCCGTGGGCAAATCTTTAACAACACCATCGATTGATGCTTGAAAGGTAGCTATGGCCGTATCGGCATCGGCGTAATCTTTTTTGATAATTTCAATACCTGGAAATCGCCACTCGCTCAGTGGAATCAATGCCGGGGCAGGGGGTGGAGTCACATCGGCTTTTTTCTTTATGGTCACAACCGCGCCAGTCTCTGTAGCTACTGCAGCAAAAGACACATTCCCCGAATAAGTAGCTGCCGAAAGCGAAGTCATAGAGCCACCATTTGATAATGAGTTGGAGTATTTATAGGTATCAAGGTTTAGCATCCACACATCAGTACCCAACTCGTTGCTGAATTCGCCAGCTAAAGCATCTTCAGGGTTAGGGGAGACAACCGATGAGATTGGTGGTGGATCGATTCGAAAAATAACTAATCCAGGCTTGTAACCAACACCGTTCAAACTCCGTCGATACTCAACCCAATATGCCGCGCTGCCATCGCGGATATAGATGGCTCGCACTCCATTTGCAAAATCAGATGGCGCAAGCGTCACTGTCTCTGATTGCCAGACTTGTTTGACTTGAGACTCATCGAGTAAGCCCATTCGCCATTGGTGATAAGTATTTAATGGCGAAGCAGTCTCAACGTTTCCCATGACATCGATAACGCCGCCGTATTCAACTGCCTTACACGTATCTCCCCAAGGACCATCCTGCTTACTATTACTACACCTTAAGAAATTAGTATGTCCTAAGCCAAAAGTGTGCCCCAGCTCGTGGGTAATAACAAAGCTCGAATCGCTATCGTGTAAAATTAAAACTCCACTCGTTGCAGTTGGATCCCCCAACTGCGCCCGTCCTGACCAAACACAGCCAGCTTTAGGGGATGCGATAATTAAATAGCGCTTGCTGTAATCATCAACCCCTAAACGTTTATATGCCTCGGCTCTCATTGAGTTCATAAAATCAGATGCTGCAATACCCACACAGGCCATCTTTGAAGTCACAGGGATTGGCGCCGCTAAAATCTTGCCTGCAACAAATGAGATACTGCGATCCTTGGTATCACCATTAAGGGTTGTAAAAGATTTCCAACTTGCATTGACTTCGGTGTTAACTAACTCGGCTAATTTATCAACGCTTGCAGGTAAAGGCGCAGAGCCCGCCCAATTGACTGAAACAATATCGACGACGCGCTCGTCAACGGCCTGTGCCGGGCTTAAGCCAAGGCCTACGAAGCCAAAAATCGAGAGAGTAACGATCGAGATGCGTTTGATCACGGGCGCCATTTTAGATGCTCCACGAGATATTTTCATGTCGATCAACTGCCCATACGTGATAGCCCACTAACTCATCCTGATTAAACCAATGTGCAGCATCAGTACCCGCAACCATTACGGCCGTGGCCAAGGCATCGCACAACCAACCCTCTTTACCAACGATCGTTGCAGACTTGGCCCCAATTGCGATCATCCCTGTATAGGGATCGCTGATATGCGCCCCGCGTTCATAGGTACCCGACGTTGCAATTGCGCCATCGGTAATTTCAAAAACCTTCACCACCTCTTGGCGATTATCGGGATTAACTACACCGATCTTCCATGGCTTAAGCGTTGAATCAGTGGGATCAAACCAACCACCCCGCAGAGCTAAATCCCCTGCAGCATTTACCTGCACATGCTGTGCCCCAGCTGCCACCAACATATCGGCGCAGATATCGGCGGCCCAGCCTTTAACTAATCCCGATGGATCAAAGCCACCAGCAACTGCCCATGGGTCAAATGCTCCATCACTTACAAGCTTTGCCTGCCCACATAGATCCCACACGTCACGAACATCGCTGGGACAATCATCGATCGCAACTTTTTCTTGTCGCAAACGCGAGATCCACGAATCAGATTTATAAGTAGAAAAATCCGCATCAACGTTTCGACAAAACTCAATTACTTTTTCCATAGCCACATTTAATTCTGCACCGCTGACATCCATCGATGCGATATCCACATCTACAACCGTGCCCCAAACATCAAAGTGACGGTGCACATGATTCATTGCTCGAGCCTACCTAACCCTTTACAGACCAGCTTTAGCCAATGCACCCTGTAGAGATTTTTGCCAACCATACGATGTATACGATGCCCCAGATGCACCCTGAATCGCATCTGACTGCGCCGCTAAGGTCTGCTTCTTTAATATCGGTAGCGCCATATTAGTCCAACGATCATTTCGCCCAGTCGGTGCCTGTAGGGCAGTTGCATCGCTAATGTGTCCATCTTTAACGGTTATCTCCACTTGCACGGTGCCATAGTTAACAAATATCGCGGGTCCAACAAAAACTCCGCTAACTCCCTTTGATGCCTGAGTTGCTACTGGTGTCGGGGTTGCAGTTTTTGTTGGCGCTGAAGTTGGATCGGCTACCTTTGTTGGCGTTGGTGCTGAAGTTGGATCGGTTACGACAGTGGTTGAATTTGAATTACTCGTTGCACTTGAGGAAGCATTGGCCGCCTTTGTCACAACGGCCTTGCTGCTCGCCGCTTTAGTTGCACTCTGCGTCGCCGTTGCACTCGTTGATACAACGGGTGTCGGCGATGGAGCTGTTGCCACACCCATCGCCGATGAGCCAGCAATTGCTAAACCACTTGTTGTAGATAAGTTCGGTGGTGTAATTGCTAAGACCGCACCGAGGCCACCTAAGGTGCCCCCTACGATTAGCAATCCGCGCTTCATCTACCCACTTCTCCTTACCTACTTCTCTTTAATCTCTGTACCCATACCTAATTACACCAACCTGAGAACTCTCTGAATTCCACCGTAGGCCTACCTGCGGATTTTATTCCTTATGGAAAGCGAAGGCTTCATCATGGAATCTGTTTTTAGATCCGCCCACATCTTCAAAGGCTGTTTTAACGGCCGTCACCAGCGGCTCTGGCCCGCAGATATAAATATCACTATCGGCAAACTGTGGCACCAAACGGCGCATCGCTCGCGCATCCATTGGATGGTTCTTGCGTGGGCCAACTAAATAGTGGATGCGAATCGATCCACCGCTATTAAAAGCTAAATAATCTAGCTCTTTGCGCAGAACTAAATCCTCCTCCTTAGAGGCTCTAAAGATCACATCCATCTGCACGCCGCCACTGAACTCATCGATTAACGCGCGCACAGGTGTAATTCCAACGCCTCCACCCACCAAGACCACATGGGGGCGGGTGCTGCGCCCTGCGGTAAATGCTCCGTATGGACCCTCAACAAATATCCGTGTACCCGGCTTAATAAATGCCAGCGACCGTGAGTGATCACCTAAATCCTTAACGGTAATGCGCATTAAATGCTCGGTGGGGGCTGCCGATAATGAATAAGGGTGTGACATCAAGAAATGTCCGCGTGTAAAGAAGCGCCAACCAAAGAACTGTCCGCCCTGGGCACCTAACGTGTGTAAGTTACGCCCCTTCATAATGACAGAGACAACCCCTGGACCTTCGATAACAACTTTCTCAACCTTTAAATTAACGCGCATCGACCTAACCAGTGGTACACCAAAGCGCCAATACACAATCGCAAAGGCCATCAACACATATAGGGCCGTCCAGTAAGCACGGTTGAGTGGGTGACCGATAAACATCTGACCATTAATAACTTGGTGCATAAAGGAGGCGGCAACGGCGATATATGTGTACACATGGATGATCCACCATGTCTCATAACTCATCTTTGCGCGTGCTTTTTTATAAGATGTCACACCAGCTAAAATCATTAATACAAAACCAGCCAGAGCAAACCACATCCACTCAAAAGTATTGAGCATGCGCCATAACTCTTTATATAAGGGAATCGAATCTTGACCGGCAAATGAAAAGATAATAAATAAAACATGCACACCGATTCCATACAACGACCACGGCCCTAATTTACGATGCCATGTCACAAGACGATCATGGCCAACCCCACGCTCTACCCAAGGGATTCGCGCGACTAAAAAGATTCCAACGATTGCAAAGTAAGTACCCACCAAAGCCGATAAGCGCGATGCCGATGCAAAAATTGAATACAAAGAAGTAAAATCACTCTTTCGTACAGTCGTCAACTGCAACGCCAACGTCAATCCCAGCCCTGCCCCCAGCAGCAACGCCGCCCAATCGGTACCGGCAGCAGAGTGCTTATAAATACGCGTTGGCTGTGTCATGGGGCTATTAGACACCCACAACCTGAGAGCAAACTGAGAAGCAATGCCAAAACCCGGCCCCCAACGTATTAGGGCCGGGCTTTAGCTTTTAAGTTAGCGAAAGGCTAACTCTAGGAGCTCTCCTAGAGTCTTATGCCTTCATCTTCTTTTGGATCTTAACGATCAAGGCAGTCAGCGAAGTGATCTGTGCCTTAATGCTTGCCACCAATGCGCTGAACTGCTCAGACAAGGCTGCAACAGCATCTGCTGCATCTTGAGCTGCAGCTGTTGCTGCATCTGCTGCCTCTGCTGCTGCATTAGCTGCATCAGT